>JANQKO010000683.1 GCA_028281075.1 Alphaproteobacteria bacterium
GCGGGGGCGGAGGGCGACCAGCGCCGGATTCCTGTCCCTGCTGGTGAAGCGGCGGCGCCTGGCGCTGCCGACGGACGCGCCAGTCGCCGGCGCTTCACCAGCAGGAACAGGAATCCGGCGCTGATCGCCATCCGCCCCAGCGTTATCGTGGCCGGCGAGACGCTGCCGACGGCCAGCTTGATGGCGAGAAAGCTCGACCCCCAGCCGAAGGCCAGCAGCACCAGCAGCAGATAGTCCCCCGCGTCCGCCCGGCGGTTGTTCATGGATAGCCAAGCGCAAGTTGTGTATAACTGGCCAGGTTCTTACACATCACGGAAGGATTGGGTCGTGCGCACCAACATCGTCATTGATGACGACCTGATGCGTCAGGCGCTGAAGGTCAGCGGCTGCAAGACAAAGCGGGAGGCCGTCGATGAGGCCCTGCGGCTGCTCGTCCGCCTCGGCCACCAGGAACGCGTTCGGGATCTGCGTGGGAAGCTGCACTGGCGGGGCTCGCTCGACGAGATGCGGCGCGACAAATGATCCTGGTCGATTCCTCGGTCTGGATCGATTACTTCAACGGCGTCGACAAACCGGCGACCGACCGCCTGGACGGTCTGCTGGGCACCGAATTGCTGCTGACCGGCGATATCATCATTTTGGAGGTGCTCCAAGGCTTTCGTCGTGATGCCGACTATCGCCGTGCCAAGGCGGCGCTGGAGACACTGGCCTTTCGCGAGATGCTCGGTCACGAGATTGCCCTCAAGAGCGCGGCGAACGATCGCCGGCTCCGCGCCCGCGGCGTGACCGTGCGAAAGACCATCGACATGGTTATCGCCACCTTCTGTGTAGTGAACGGCTATCGCCTACTGCATGCCGATCGCGACTTCAGGCCCATGGAACGGCACTTGGGCCTGCGAAGCGTGGCCCTTGACCGAGCACGCTGACCGTCCTTGACCTTCCAGTGACTGGAATGCCTATGTCGAGGCTGCCCATGGTCGAGCAAGCGCGCATATCCGTATCCGATGCCGTGCCGGCGCCCGCCGGCGCGGGCTACACCTGTCCGATGCATCCCGAGATCGTCACCGACGGTCCGGATGCCTGCCCGCTCTGCGGCATGGCGCTCGAGCCCATGGGGCTGCCGTCCGCCGACGAGGGCCCGAATCCCGAGCTGATCGACATGAGCCGCCGGTTCCGGGTCAGTCTGGTCCTGTCGTTGCCGCTGCTGGTCATGGAGATGGGCCAGCATCTCTTCGCCATGCCGGTCGACCGGGTCGTGCCGCCGGCGGTCAATCCCTGGCTGCAGCTCGTCTTCGCGACGCCGGTCCTGCTCTGGGGCGGCTGGCCCTTCTTCCAGCGCGGCTGGGCCTCGATCCGCACCGGCAACCTCAACATGTTCACGCTGATCGCGGTCGGCATCGGCGCGGCCTATCTCTATTCCGTCGTCGCCACCGTGGCGCCGGGCGTCTTTCCCGACACCATGCGGACACCGGCCGGCCTGGTGCCGGTCTACTTCGAGAGCGCCGCCGTCATTGTCGCGCTCGTGCTGCTGGGCCAGGTCCTGGAGCTGCGCGCACGCGAACGCACCGGCGGCGCCATCCGCGCGCTGCTGCAACTGGCGCCGGCGACCGCGCGCCGCGTGCGGTCCGACGGCGCGGAGGAAGAGGTGCCCGTCGATGACATCGCCGTCGGCGCGCTGCTGCGCGTGCGGCCGGGCGAGCGGATCGCGCTCGACGGCGTCGTCACCGAGGGCCGGAGCGCCGTCGACGAAAGCATGCTGACCGGCGAGCCGATTCCGGTCGAGAAGACGGCCGGCGAGCGCGTCACCGGTGGCACGCTGAACGGCACCGGCAGCTTTGTCTTCCGGGTCGACCGGGTCGGCGAGAACACCATGCTGGCCCAGGTCGTCGCCATGGTCGCCGAGGCCCAGCGCAGCCAGGCGCCGATCCAGAAGCTGGCCGACCGCGTCGCCGCCGTCTTCGTGCCGGCGGTGATCGCCGTGGCCGTCGCGGCCTTCGCGCTCTGGCTCATTTTCGGCCCCGATCCGGCGCTGGCCTTCGCGCTGGTCGCCGCCGTCAGCGTGCTGATCATCGCCTGTCCCTGCGCGCTGGGTCTGGCGACGCCGATGTCGATCATGGTCGCCACCGGCCGCGGCGCCTCGCTCGGCGTGCTGGTCAAGAACGCGGAAGCCTTGGAGCGCTACGCCCGGGTCGACACCCTCGTGGTCGACAAGACCGGCACGCTGACCGAGGGCCAGCCGCGCCTGACGCAAGTGATGCCGGTCGCGGGCGGCGACGCCGACGCGATGTTGCAGCTCGCCGCCAGCCTCGAGGCCGCCAGCGAGCATCCGCTCGCCGCCGCCATCGTCGCCGGGGCCGAGGCGCGCGGCCTGACGCTCGTGAAGGCCGAGAGCTTCGAGAGCGTCACCGGCAAAGGGGTGCGCGGTGTCGTCTCGGGCCGCGACGTCGCGCTTGGTAACGGGCGGTTGCTGGCGGACGTAGCGAACGGAGAAAACCCGCTGGCGGACGAAGCCGACCGGCTGCGCGGCGACGGCGACACCGTCATGTTCGTCGCCCTCGACGGCCGTGTTGCCGGCCTGATCGCCGTCGCCGACCCGGTCAGGGACGGCGGCCGCGAAGCCATCGCGGCCCTGCACCGCGCCGGCCTGGCGGTGGTGATGGCGACAGGCGACAACCGGATCACGGCCGAGGCCGTCGGCCGCGACCTCGGTATCGATGAAATCCACGCCGAGGTGCTGCCCGCCGACAAGGCCCGGCTCGTCGCCGAGCTCCAGGCCGCCGGCGCCCGCGTCGCCATGGCCGGCGACGGCATCAACGACGCGCCGGCGCTGGCCACGGCCGATGTCGGCATCGCCATGGGCGCGGGCGCCGATGTCGCGATCGAGAGCGCCAGGCTCACCTTGGTCAAGGGCGATCTGCGTGGCCTGGTCCGGGCCCGGCGGCTGGCCCGGGCGACCATGGGCAACATCCGCCAGAACCTGTTCTTCGCCTTCGTCTACAACGCGGCCGGCGTGCCGATCGCCGCCGGCATCCTCTATCCGGTGTTTGGCCTGCTGCTCAGTCCGATGATCGCCGCCGCGGCCATGAGCCTGAGTTCGGTCTCGGTCATCGCCAACGCGCTCCGCCTGCGCACGGCGAAGCTCGGAGACTGAGCTTGGTCCGCCGTCGCCTGTTGCTCGCCGCGCTTGCCGCCCTGGCGGTCGTCGCCGGCGGTCTTTACTGGTATGTCGACCGGCCGGCGGGCGCCGTGGTGATCGATGCGACAGACACGGACGCCGTCGCGGAGGGCAGGGAGATCTATGCCGAGCACTGCGCCGCCTGCCACGGCGCCAACCTGGAAGGCCAGCCCGACTGGCGGCGGCGCCTGCCGAACGGCCGCCTGCCGGCCCCGCCGCACGACGCTACCAGCCATACCTGGCATCATCCCGACCTGCACCTGTTCGAGCTGACCAAACGCGGACCCGCCGCCTTCGTCGGCCGGGGCTATCAAAGCGACATGCCGGCCTACGACGGCATCCTCTCCGACGACGAAATCGTCGCCGTGCTGGCCTATATCAAAAGCCGCTGGCCCGCCACGACATGATGAACCGGCACATGCGGCAGTAACCCGGTCCGACTCAACATGAGGTCGGGCATCGATATCGAACCCCAACCTCATCCTGAGAGCCTGTGAAAGAATCGCACCGCAGCCACCCAGGTTGTCATCCTGGCGAAGGCCAGGATCCACGTTTGTTGTTTTTGAACAGGTTGCGATGCCGCTGGATGC
>JANQKO010000692.1 GCA_028281075.1 Alphaproteobacteria bacterium
ATCGGCGCCGGTATTGTTTTTGATTACCTCCATGAAATCGAATTTGTTCCCGCCGTCGTCATCGTCGTCATCATCATCGTCGTCATCATCGTCATCATCATCATCGTCATCATCGTCATCGTCACCGGAATGGCCGTGGTTTCCCGGCCCTGACCCGTGATGCTTGTTGCCGCCGGCATCATCGTCATCATCGTCGTCGTCATCATCGTCATCGTCGTCATCATCATCGTCGTCATCGTCATCATCGGGCAACACGTTGAAGACGAGGTCGATGGGCGCGACGGAATTGAAGCTCTTGTGGAAATTGAACTTGCCGTTCTTGTCGATCTCAAGCTCGACTTCGCCCAGCCCGGGGCCGAACGCCCCGACGAACTCGATCACGAACGCATCGGATTCTTTCGACCAGGCGGACACGCCGACGGCCAGGCATGTGGTTCCGAGGAGGAGATGCCGCACCACGCCGCGGGTCCGGTTCGAAGGCTTGGATCTACGTAACGGCATCAGATGCCTCCCCAATTACCACACGACCCCCGTAACCCATCATTGGTGACAGGGGCGTTAAGGACACTGCATAAGTCTTGTTAGCAATTTTTATACCAATCCGGAAAATATCCTGCAAATTCAATTTATTAACAGCAGATTAACATATCGTTCATGGCCTGGAGCCCATGGAATGCCATGGATGGCCATGAAACATGTAAAATTCTCCGACACCCGGCGGGTGCTGGTAGCCGGATTTGCGCGTCGGAACGATGGCCGGCAAGAATTTGGCCAATGTTTTTCAATGGCTTAGAAAATCGCGGGCGAATTTGCGCCGCTGTTAAATCCGCCGACACGCGCGGTGCAAGGGCGTTCGGAACCCGGACCGCCGACCCGGGCCCCCGGGATTTGCCCGACGTGCATTCGTCGTCCGCTGTCGCGTGCCCGCGTCGCCGCGCCGTGATGTTCCCGGCGTGATCGCGGACAGTCGCGGGCAATGCCCCCGGGGCCGTGGATTTCGTCATCTGGCCCAAGCTATACTTGAATCAGGCTCCCGCGCCGCCAATGTGCAGCGGCGGGCACGAGTGTGCGGGCATGGGTGAACGAATGGTGAATTTGCGACATCGCCGCCGGTGGTGGAGGCCGTCGGACATGCCGCGCGCCGCCGCTCGGAAAACGCGTCTGATATCGGGGTGTTGCGCCGTCCTGATCGCGCTTCTCGCGTCCCCGGCCGCGATGGCGGCGGTGGACTCGCAAAAGGCCAGTGAATATTACGAAAGCGCGCTCGAATACTTCAACGACAAGGACTATCCCGAAGCGATCATCGAGTTGAAGAACGCGCTGCAGGCGGACCCGCGAAGCCTGGCGGCGCGGGTACTGTTGGGCCGGGTGTATGTCCGCATCCATGACGGTGCATCGGCGGAGAAGGAGCTGATACGGGCCCGTCGCAGAGGCGCCGACAATGAGCTCACCCTGGTGCCATTGGCGCACGCCTATCTGATGCAGCAGAAGTTCGAGGCGCTTCTGGACGAGATCGACATCGCCGGACAGGGACCGGAGATCAGGGGCGAAGTCCGCATCCTGCAGGGCAATGCGCATCTCGAGCTGCGTGACCTCGACCAGGCCGAGGCGGCGTTCACGGAGGCGTCCCGGTTGTTGCCGGAGAATGCCATTGCCCGTCTGAGCATGGCCAAGGTGCACATGCACCGCGCCGAATTCGACGCGGCCAAGGCGCTGCTGGCGACGGCGGCGGCGCTGGCGCCGGACGAGGCGGAGGTCTGGTTCGCCAAGGGCGAGCTGCATCGCCTGACCGGCGAATTCACGGCCGCGGTGTCGGACTATGACGCGGCCCTGGAGCTGTCGCCGGACCATATCGATTCCCGGATCAACCGTGCCGCTGTCTATATCGACCTGAACCGCGACGATGAGGCCTTCGCCGACATCAAGTACGCGGCGTCGGTCATCCCCAACGATCCGCAGGTCGCCTATCTCTACGGACTGATCCTGATGCGGTCCGGTGACCTGTCGGAGGCCGAGGCCGTGATGACCGAGGCGCTGATCATGCTCAGCAGCCGCGAACCGGGTCTCCTGCTGCGTCATCCGCCCAGCCTGCTGCTGGGCGGGGTGCTGAACTACATCCAGCGGAACCATGAAGCCGCGGCTCGCTATCTCCAGCGCTATGTCAAGCTGGTGCCGAACCATGTCGACGCGCGGCGCATGCTGGGTGGCGTCTATCTGCAGGCGGGCGAACCGTCGCTGGCGATCGGCGTGCTTCGGCCGGCGGTCAGGCTGTCGCCCGGGGACGCGAAGTTGCAGGCGCTGTTGGGCGAGGCCTATGCCGACAACGGCCAGTATGGAGAGGCGACGAGAATCCTGCAGAACGCGGTCAAGCTGGCGCCCGATATGGCCCGGATACGCACGCAGCTTGCCCAGACGCGCCTGGCGAGCGGCGCTTCCAGGGATGCCGTCAAGCAGCTCAAGGCGGCCATGGCGGCCGATCCCGAGGCGCTCCGGCCGGGACTGATCCTGACCAGCTACTATCTGCACAAGAAGCGGTTCGACAAGGCCATCGAGGTGGCGCGCTCCATCGTCGAGCGCGCGCCGGACAACCCGTTGCCGCAGAACCTGATGGCGGCGGCCTATCTGGGCAAGGGCGACCGCGAGGAAGCCCGCAAGCGCTTCAATCGCGCCGTCGAGCTCGATCCGAATTACGTACCGGCGATGTTCAACCTGGGCCGGCTCGATACCAGCGAAGGCAGGCTGGACAGCGCCGCCGGGCGCTATCACGCGATCCGCGAGATCGATCCCGGGCACGGCCGCGCCATGCTGGAGCTGGCCAAGATCGCCGAGCACCAGGGCCGGATGGACGACGCCATCATGTGGCTGGAGAACTACCGGCTGGCCGTACCGGAGGACGTCGACCGCCAGTTGCGGCTGGTCGAGACCTATCTGCGGCTGGAGCTGAACGATAAGGCCGAACGCCTGGCCTACGAGATCGAGCAGGCGCACCCGAACAAGCCCGAAGCCGTGTTGATGGCACGCCGCGCCGAGCTGGCGGCGGGCATGTCCGACAAGGTGGTGCCGAACCTGCGCAAGGCGGCGGTCACGCTGGCCGACTCGGCCGAGAGCCTGTACGGCGTCGCGACCATGCAGGTCCAGGCAAAGGACCTGAAGGCCGCCCGGGACACCCTGCACCTGGCGGTCAATGCCGATCCGAACTACCTGCCGGTCCAGGTCGCCCTGGTCGAGCTCGAGGCCCAGGCCGGGAACATCGAGCAGGCGCGCGAGATCGCCCTGCTCGTGCGCGACCGGAGGCCGGAACTGTCGACCGGCGATCTCATGTACGGCAATCTGCTGATGTACGAGAAGCGATATGCCGAGGCCGCCGACGTTTACGAGGCCGGGTTGCGGAAGGCACCGTCGTCGGACCTGGTCATCGGCTTCTACCGCGCGCGGCGGCTGGCTGGCGACAGCGACCAGGCCTTCAAGGTCCTGAAGGCCTGGGTCAGGAAGAATCCGCAGGACGTGCTGGCGCGCCAGGTGCTGGCGACCGCTTATATCCACGAGGGCCGCAACGCCACCGCGATCAAGCACTTCGAGCGCCTGCGCGCGAAGCGGCCGAACGATCCGGGTGTCCTGAACAATCTTGCCTGGCTCTATCACAATGCCGGCGATCCGCGCGCGCTGGCCTATGCCGAGCGGGCCTACAGGCTGGCGCCGAACGAGGCGGCGACGTTGGATACCCTGGGGTGGCTGCTGGTGCGCAACGGCGAGCCGGCCCTCGGCCTCACCTATCTGCGGCAGGCGCAGGCGCGCGCGTCGAACGATCCGCGTGTCCGCCACCACCTGGCCGTCGCGCTCAACGCCCTCGGCAAGACGGATCAGGCCCGGATCGAGCTCGAGGCCGCCCTCGGCACCAGCACGACATTCGAAGGCGCCGACGAGGCGCGGGCGCTGCTGCGCACGCTGAACGGCGGCTGACGGCCGACACGGCGGGGTTTGGGGGATACCGCCATGGGAGCCGGAGAGATGCACGATCTCGGCGACGATCTCGATATTGTCGATGCGCACCACCATCTCTGGGACCTGGCGGCGCTGAGATATCCCTGGCTGCACGACGACCCGCCACACGCCTTCTTCCTGGGCGACTACGGGCCGTTGAAGCGTGACTACCTGCCCGCCGACTACCGGCGGGACGCCGCCGGCCACCGCGTGGTCGCCACGGTGCATGTCGAGGCGGAATGCGACCGCGGCAACCAGGTCGGCGAGACCGCCTGGCTGAGCGAGGTCAATGCCGCGCACGGCATGCCGAACGCCATCGTCGCGCACGCCTGGTTCGACCGGCCCGACACGGAAGAGGTGCTGGCGGCCCAGGCGGCGTTCCCGCTGGTCAGGGGCATTCGCTCGAAGCCGGTCACCGGCGCCACGCCGCGGGACATGGCCCCCGGCGCGCCCGGCACCATGCAGGACGACGACTGGCTGTCGGGCTTCGCGCTGCTGGAGACGTACGACCTGTCCTGGGATCTGCGGGTGCCGCCCTGGCACCTGCGCGAGGCGGCCGAGGTCGCCCGGGCATTTCCCGCCACGCGCATCGTGCTGAACCACACGGGCTTTCCCTGGGACCGCAGTCCGGCCGGGCTCGACATGTGGCGCGCGGGCATGCACGCGCTCGCGGCCCGCGCCAATGTCCATTGCAAGCTCTCCTGCCTGTGCCTGCCCGACGGGCCCTGGGAACTGGAGGGACCGGCCGGCAACCGCGCGATCCTGCTGGAGACGATCGAGATCTTCGGCGTCGACCGCTGCATGTTCGCCAGCAACTTCCCGGTCGACGGCCTGCGGATCGGCTACGACGCCATGTTCACCGCGTTCAAGGACACGGTCGCGCATCTGCCGCGGGCCGATCGCGAGAAGCTGTTCGCCGGCAACGCCGCCCGCTTCTACCGGATCGGGATCTGAGGTGGTGGCGGTCGCGGAGGTGCCGGAAGACGCCGCGGCCGGAGGCGCTGTCGCCCGACCAGGATGCCGTGTTGGGGCAGCTCGCGACGGAACTGGCGCCGCTGCTCGCCGACCCGCGGGTCGGCCGCGAATGCACGGCCTTCGCGGCCCGCGTCGCCGGGCTTGCCGCTGACATGCCGCTGGCCGGTTCCGACCTGCCCGCGCCGTCGTCCGGGCAGGCCGCGACGATCGCCGCCGCCCTCGACACCTATGGCCGCACCAGCCCGCAGATGGTCGTGTTCGGCACCCTGCTGGAGGCCGCCCTGCCCCGCCCGCGAAGGTGAGAGACGGGATTACGTCGATTGGGTCCCGTTCTTGATTCCGGTGTTCTCGGAGTCCGATATCGCATCCTTCGAGACGCGCCCTGTCGGGCACTCCTCAGGATGAGGTTTTGTTTGATATCAATGCTTTACCTCGTCCTGAGGTGACTGGGGCAGAAGTCCGGGCGTTTTCGGGTTCCTTGGGATTCCCTAATCTATTAGGGACTGTCCCTATTAATTTGCCGTGCGAGGAAATCACCGCGTCGTCATGCCGGCGGAGGCCGGCATCCATGGGCCTTGCCGGCAAGCACCGCGCCGGCGGTCGGGTGCCGATGTATAGCGGCCCCCGG
>JANQKO010000041.1 GCA_028281075.1 Alphaproteobacteria bacterium
TCATAGCGGCGGAGCCTGCCCCGGCGCAGGCCGGGGGCCGCCATGCATTGGCACCCGACCGCCGGCGCGGCGCTTGCCCGCGAAGCCCATGGATGCCGGTCTCCGCCGGCATGACGACCGGGTGATTGCTTCGCACAGGAAATCAGTAGGGACAGTCCCTAATGGATTAGGAAATCCCAAAGAATCCGAAAGCGCCCGGACTTTTGCCCCTCTTACCCTGACTCGAAACCAAGCGTTTGATGTCAATTCGTTAACCATCCCTTTTTCGTCATCACCGGGCTTGACCCGGTGATCCAGGACCGAGGCCGGGGCAAGTGCTGCCTGGATTGCCGGATCAAGTCCGGCAACGACCAAGTGGGGTGGCCGTTCGCCAAAATATCGATCTCATTGGCGTCTTTTCGGGTCGGGCTCCAAGAGCTTGTTCAAGGATGGCCCTGCCGGCCGTCGTGTTAACCGGCCGTCAACGAATCTCCGCCACCCTGCCGGCCGGTGATGGACCCATTGGGTGTCCTCGAAACGGCAAACCGTCGGTAACGGCGGGACGCAAAACCTCCGGTCCGCGTCGGGCGTGGATAGCGGGGTTGTCGAAAGGCGTGCGCATGGTCAATTCCATCAATACCAACGCGGGCAGCAATATCGGCCTGCAATCCCTCAACAAGACCAACAACGGCCTCGACGCCCTGCGCGAGCGGCTGGCCACGGGCAAGAAGATCAACGGGCCGACGCCCGACCCTTCGACCTTCGCCATCGCCCAGAAGCTGATCGGCGAGATCGGCGGCACTGTCGCCGTCAAGGAAGGCCTGAACGCGGCGGAGGCCACGACCGGCGTCGCCATCTCGGCCGGCCAGGCCGTTTCCGACCTGCTGATCGACCTCAAGGGCATCGCCATCAAGGCCAGTCAGGACGGGCTCGACGCGACATCGCGCCAGGCGCTGGAGACCGAGTTCAACGCGCTGCGCGACCAGATCGGCACGGTCGTCGATTCCGCCGGCTTCAACGGCACCAACCTGATCCAGGCCGGCGGCACCGGGCTCGACGTGCTGGCCTCCGAGGCCGGCGACCGCTTCAACGTGGCCGCCCGGGACCTGAGCGCCGGCGGTCTCGGCATCGCCGGCCTGACGCTGGGCAGCGCCGCCGATGCCGCCAACGCGGCGAACGCGCTTGACGGGGCGGTGGCCGACGCGTCCGCCAAGCTCGCCGATCTCGGGGCCTCGGCGAAACGCATCGAGACCCAGGCCGACGCCACCACGAAGCTCACCGACAGCCTGCGCCAGGGCGTCGGCAACCTGGTCGATACCGATCTCGGCGCCGACGCCGCGGCGCTCGCCGCCAGTCAGGTCAGCCAGTCGCTTGGCATTCAGGCCCTCGGCATCGCCAACGCCGCGCCGCGCTACCTGACCGAGCTGTTCTAGCCTGGTGGGGATAAGAAGGTCCGGTTTTCACCACTAAAGACACGAAGACACGAAGACACGAAAGAACCAGAAAATCCGTTGGTGCGACGCGCCGGAAAACGGGGTTCCTTCGTGTCGTTGCATTGACAAACCAGGTTTCACCGCCAAGTCGCCAAGACACCAAGGTCACGCCGCGCGTCCGATGACCGTGACGTCCGATCTTGGTGTCTTGGCGTCTTGGTGGTGAAACCTCGCGCGCCGCGGGCTCGGAAAACACCAACGTCAGGCGGCCCATTCGCTGACGGCGGCGCGGGTTTCGTCGAGAAGCTGGCGCATGAATCCATAGCGACTGTCCCTATTCGTTCCTTTTTGTTCTTGAACAGGTTGCGATGCCGCTGGATGCCGGCCCCCGGCCTGCGCCGGGGCGGGCGCCGCCAGCCTAACGGCTTCTTTTGGGTCGCAGATAACTCTCCTCCGCATGCGCCTCGGCGACAGTCGCGGCGCGTCGATACGTGAACCTGTTGCCACGCGAACACATCCAGCTCCGGTGCCGGCCGAGATTTCCTCACGGCGGCCGTTAACGACGAATGTATGCCGACCTTCCGGCCGAAAGGCGGTAATATGGTTGGAGATTCGTTAACGGACGGGCCCGGATGGGACCGCCTTTCACAAGAATTCAGGCGTCAACCATAAGTCAGGGGCGATCTGGCATGTCGGCGTTTCGGCTGTGTCGCGGCTTCGGCCGTATCCTCAACATCTCCGTTCTGGCCATGTCCACCGCGCTCGTCGCGCCGGCCATGGCCGAGACCATCGGCATCACCTCCGCGGTGAACCTGAACGCGGTCGGCACGCCGCCGGCCCGGGACACCCGCGTGCTGCAGGTCGGCCTCGACATGTTCGCGGCGGAGAAGGTCGAGACCGGCAAGGTCGGGCAGACGCACCTGATCTTCGAGGACGGCTCGGCGCTGACCGTCGGCCCCAATTCGTCGGTGGTGCTGGACGAGTTCGTCTATGATCCCCAGGCCCAGTCGGGCAAGCTGGTGGTCTCGGTCGGCAAGGGCCTGATGCGCTATGTCGGCGGCAAGATCAGCAAGAAGACGCCGGTGCTGTTCAAGACGCCGAGCTCGGTGATCGGCATCCGCGGCGGCATCGCGGTGATCGAGGCGAACACGCCGGCCCAGGTCGGTGCCGCCAAGGACCAGGGCCGCGACACGCCGCTCTCCGCGGTGACGTTGATCTACGGCAAGGATGCCTTCCTGCGGTCCGGCGACCGTGTCGAGCGGATGATCCGTCCCGGTTCGCGGATCATCCAGCAGCTCGACCGCACGGTGCTGCCGGCGCTGCCGGTGCCGCCCGGCCTGCTGCAGAGCGTCCTCAACCGCCTGGAGGAAACCGGCAACGCCGACGCCGGCGAACTGGTGAACGAGCTCGGCGCCTCGCCGCAGGCGCTGGCCGAGCTGGCGCCGGCCGCCGGCGCCGATATCGGCGACGAGGACGTCGCCACCTCCCAGCTCGCCAGTCTCGGCTCGGACATCGATCCCGGCAGGCTGGTTCCCAACCTGGCCAATCTCAGTCCGGTCGGCTTCGACGACCCGTCGGAAGTGCGGGACCCCGAACAGGCCGGCAACGGCAGCGACATCATCCCGTCCCTGCCGGCGTCGTCGACCGAACCGCCATCGGGAACGCCGTCCGGTGCCGTCGGCGCGATCAAGCGGGCCGCCGATCCCACGTTCGGCGCCGGTTTCGCCGCGCCGGCCGGTTTCTTTCCCTTCGCCAGCGTCTCGTCGCTCGCCGGCGGTACATTCAATGGCACGTTGCTGGCCGGCGGGGACCTGACGTTGCCCATCGGCACCGACGCCTTCGGCGCCACCTCGACGGCGCAGCCGTTCGGCGCGACGCCGCTTCAGGGCCTCGGCATCCTGTCCGACAGCGGTGATTTCCTGTTCTACGAGCTCGAGGACCCGAGCGACGGCAGCCGCCTTCTCGCCTATGCCGGCAACTCGACGCCGCTCGACGCGTTCCCCACGGCCGGCGTCACCGCCTATGCGCTGCGCGACGATTTCACGCTGGGCGGCGTGCAGATTCCCTTCGTCAGCCCGTTCGACGGCTTCGGCCTGATCGATGCCGGTCAGACGCCGACGGCCTACATCAACTGGAACAGCGATATCGGCTCGACGTCCGATCCGGTTTTTCCCGCCTTTTATTCGTCCACCATCGTCGTTTCCGGCTCCGGGCCGGGGCAGGATTCGGTGGCCAGCGTGATGGTCGGCAATCTGTTCGGCGACGGCTCGGGCGGGGTGCAGCCGTTCCTGCTCGGCAGGTTCCGCGGCAGCGCCAGCGACACGTTCGATAACACGGGCTATATCGGTCTCGTCGTTGCCGGCCTGGAGGACGGGAACGACAACTTCTTCGGCCAGACCGGCGCCCCCGGCGGCACCGATACGGGCCCGGAGAACTTCGTGCTGCAGTCGGTCGGCAACCAGGTGCTGCCGCCGGTGGGCGAGGATTTCGCCTACGGTGCCAATGCGGTCGCCACCGCCGTCGATCCCGGCACCGCCGGCGCCGAGAACCAGGCGCGGGTGATGAACGGCTTCTTCAACGGTTTCAGCATCGAATTAGGCGCCAGCGGCGGTCTCACGGAGATTCGCGGCCAGTCGAATGTCGAGGACGATCCGCTGGGGTTCGAGATCATCACCCGGCCCGAGATCAACCAGGTGTCGGTTCACCTGGAGACCGGGCAGATCGGCCCCGGCCCCGGACTGACGGATCTGTCGTTCGGCGATTCCACGACGGGCAGCAGCGGCCGCAGCGCCTTCATCGACAACCGGCGCTTCGCCGCCATCGAACCGGTGAATGGGAACACCTACAACACGCCGCTGGACCCCTTGGAAGACGAGCCCGAGTTTGCCTATGTCGTCACCGGCGACCAGGTCAGCTTTGTCAATGGCGCGGCGGACGGCGTGACGATCTGCGACTGCACCTTCACGACCTGGGGCTTCATGAGCCTTGCCGCCGACTTTGCCGGCGGCGCGGGCAGCGAAATCCACCTGATGCCGTGGGTCGCGGGCGAGATCGCCGATGCCGGCCGGTTCGCCAACCTGTTCGGGCAGGCGAGCTATCAGGGCACCGTCGTCGGCACCGTGCTGCGCGGCCAGGCCACGGATCCCGGCGCCACGCTGCACAAGGCCTTCGGCAATATCGACCTGCAGTTCAATTTCGCGCCGAATACGGTGACGGTGACCGGCGGCACCATCTCCAACTTCGACAATGGCGGCACCATCGTCCTCACGAACGGCGGACAGTCGGACGCGCCGTTCTTCAATTTCGGCGTCGATACGGTCAACAGCGCGATCCCCGGCGTCGTCGAAGTGACCGATGGGCGCGGGTCCGGCTATCTGACGGGGCCGGGGGAAATTCCGGCGAACGCCATCGGCACCGGCAACGTGTCCGGCAGCCTGACCACCAACACGAATATCCAGGACTACCAGGCGAACTTCGTGCTGTTCGCCGAGACCGACGGGCTGGTGCCGGCGGTGCAGTTCTGAACGAACGGCCGGTCGCGGCGCACGATAGCCCCTTCATCGAGGGCGGCACGGCGCCGCGCCGGCCGCGAAGGGGATGAGACGGGCGGTCAGGCGCGTTTCTGCCGCCGGCCCGCCTTCACCCCGCGCGGAAAGCGGCCGAAGAAACCCAGCCCGGCCAGGCCGGAGAGGAAAAGGCCGAGGCTCGCGGGTTCGGGGACGGCGATCGAGACCTGGGAAAACCGCTGGTCGAACTGCGTGAGGCGGCCGAAGTCCTCGGCGCCCTCGACCAGACCGAACAGGACTGTCGAGACGCCGACGCTCTGCTGCGGCGCGAAGGTTGCCACCGCAAGCGGGTCGTCGATGACGGGCTGGCCCTGCGAGGTCACGATCTTCGTCGCCAGGATCGTGTCTTCCGTCCCGTCATCGACACCTTCGAGGATCTGCACGAGCGCGAAGCCCTCGGTGGCGGCGTCCACGAGCTCGAGCGAGCTGCCGCTGACCTGCTGCGTCGGATCGAGCACCGTGACGGTGAACCTGAAGGCGATCTCGAACTCCTCGCCGAGGGTGTCGAGCGTCAGGGCGCCGCCCGTGTCCGTGTAGCGGAGGCCCGGATTGCCGGCCGGGTCGTCGAGCGGCGTGACGTCGATCTGGGACAGGTCGGTCGCCGCGGCGTTGTTGATGAGCTGCCAGTTGGAGAACAGCTTGTCGCCGGCGACGATGGCCTCGGGCGTTTCGCCGCCGAACAGGTCGGCGAGCGGGATCGCCTGGGCGCTGTTCGCCGCGGGCCCGAAAAGGCCGGCGATGATCGCGCAGCGCGCGAACATGCCCAGGTGCCGCCGAAACATTCCGCTAGACCGGATCATGACGTTATCGCTCCTCAAGCAAGGCCTCGAAGTTCGTTCAATGATCCGGATGGCCCACGCGGCTGTCGATGAAAGCCTTCGAATAGGGGTATGCGGAATCTTTGCCGCTGCCGCGCGGACCATCCGGGGTTCGGGAAACGTGGGCTAACGGCCCAGGAAATGCCCCTGGTCGCGGCGCGCCGACGCGCAGAGATGCTCGGCGACGGCGCGCACGCGCGCCGTCGCCTTGTGGTCGCGGTGCGTGAGCAGCCAGAGATCCGTCTCGACGTCGAAGCTGTCGGCCAGCACGCGCCGGATTCCCGGCGCCGCCGTGGCCATGTAGAGGGGCAGGGCGAGAAGACCGCAGCCGGCGACCATGGCCGCGAACTGCGTGAGCAGGTTGTCACAGGCCAGGCGGATGGCGCGGCCGCCGGCCATGTGGTCGCGCAGGATCCGGGCCTGGGGCAGGTTGGCGATCTCGCCGGTGGATTCGATAACGTCGTGGCCGGCAAGATCGGCCAGGCTCCGTGGCGCGCCGCGCCGCTCGATGTAGCTGTCGGCCGCGAACAGGCCGAAGCCGGCCCTGGCCACGCGGCGGCCGATCAGGCTGTCATCGCCGGGGTCGCCCAGGCGGATGGCGATATCGGCCTGATGGCGGGCGAGATCGACGGCCGGGACGCAGACCGAGAGCTCGATGCCGATGTCCGGATAGCGTGCCGCCAGCCGGTGGATCTGCGCCGGCAGCCAATAGGTGCCGAGACCCTGCGCGGCGGTGATGCGGACCTTGCCCACGAGCCTGCCGTTCTCGCCGCCGACCTGCCGCTCGATCACCGCCATGGCGCCGTCGATGTCCCGTACCAGCTCGAGGATGCCCTGTCCGGCCTCGGTCATGGCATAGCCGTCCGGCCGGCGGTCGAACAGCCGCACGTTGAGCGCCTGCTCCAGCACCTGGACCTGGCGGCCCACGGTCGGCTGGCTGACCGCCAGGGCGCGGGCGGCGGCCGACAGGCTGCCCGTGTCGGCCACCGCCAGGAAATATCGATAGGCGTCCCAGTCCAAGATGCGGTCCTTGATTGGAATTGTTCAAATCTGGGGTATGTCACGCCCAGGTCCAGGGCCGCGGATGTGACGGTCGTCACACTTTTCCCGCCGGTCCGGTAAAACCACCGTGAGATGCGCTGTTGACGTGATTTGCCGCGCCTCAAGAGAAATTTGGGGTCTCTAAACAGATTCATTTAGTTGTTCTGAGACACGGGCGTATGCATCTTATTGGAATGATTATAAAAACCTTGGCGGGTCCGCGACAGTGCCGCCGCCGGCGAAGCCGGGGGCGGGCGCTGCGCGGCGGACGCCACGAAGACCGGTCCGGGAGGCGCGGATGGACGAGATGACTTCGGCTGCCAGCGGCAAGGGATGGCACGCCGCCGGCGACTACCCGCCGTCATCGGCGGTCATTCATCGCTCGGCCTGGTTCTCGCTCAAGGTCAACGGTCCGGGCTTTCACCTGATCCCCTGCTCGGCCGACCTGCGCCGGCTGCTCGCCTGTTGGGAAGAGCGGCGCGGCGACCGGTTGATTCCGTCGCTGGACAGCATGGACCCGGACGATGCCGGGGCGCTACGGCCGGTCGTCTACCAGGTCGACGTCCGCCTCGAGCCCTTCGACCTCGCCTACAGTTTCCTCGGCGCGGATATCGTCAGTCGCAGCCGGGGCGACTATACCGGCCAACGCCTGCGTGACCTGCCGAGCCAGGCGCCGCCAAGCCAGATCTGGCGCCTTTACGAATCGGCCGTGGCCCACCAGAGCCCCCAGGCGCTGTTCGTGCCCCTGATCGATCATCCGGGCCTGCATGTCGAAATGCTGGCGATGCCGCTCTCCGGCAAGGATCATCGCGTCGACAGGCTGATCGGCGGCATCTGCTTCGATCTGGTCCATCGGCCCTATGACCGGGAGCGCGCCGCCGCGCACTGACACCGCGACGGCCGTGCCCCCGCGCTAACGCGCTTGCGAGAGCGGCGCCGGGACCGAGGATTCGGGGCTGAGCAGGCTGTCCGTCTCGCCCCTGACCAGCTCGCCGAGATAGGACATGACGGCCCGGACCTTCGCCGTCTTGGTCAGGTCCTTGTGGGTCAGGAGCCAGAGATCCTCGGCATGGCTGACGACGTCGGGCAGAATATGTTCGAGGTCGCTCTGTGTTCTCGCCACGTAAGCCGGCAGGACCACCAGGCCCAGCCCGCTCCGCCCCGCGGCCAGCAGCGCCGCCATGCTGTTGCAGAGCATGTTGATGTGCGCGACGCTGGCCAGCGGCGCGATGAGCTGACCGATGCAGACGTCATGGTCGGCGCCGGCCCAGGCGATGACCGAGTGGTCCTTCAGGTCGGCGAGCCGTCCGGGCGTGCCGTTGGCGGCGAGATAGGCGCTGCTGGCGAACAGGCCGAAATGGACCTTGCCGAAGCACTGGCCGATGGCATCCTCCGATTCCGGGTCGCCGACGTGCAGCGCGATGTCGCAATGCCCGCTCATGACGTCGAGCGCGTTGTTGCTCAGGATGATCTCGAGCTCGATCCGGGGGAACGCGCGCTTGAAGCCGCTCAGGCGCGGCACCAGCCAATAGGTGCCCAGGCATTCGGCGGTCGACAGGCGGACGCGCCCGCAGCGGCGTCCGTCGTGACCGCTGATGCGGCGGACGATGTCGCCGACCGTCTTGTCCAGGCCGTGCGCCAGCTCGACGATGGTCTCGCCGGCCGGCGTCAGGCTGTAGCCCAGGTTCTCGCGGTCGAACAGCCGGGCGTCCAACCAGGTCTCGAGGTCACGGATGCGCCGGCCCACGGTGGGTTGCGTCACGCCCAGCTCCCGCGCGGCCGCCGAGAGCGATTTGCGTTCGACGACCGCGAGGAAGTAGCGAAAGCAATCCCAATCCATCGTCCCCGAATTCTTCGACCTATTCGCCCTCGAATTGAACCGCGGAAAGTGTAGGGGCTGGCGCCGCGCCCCGCCCTGAAAACTATTGAATAACGACCCTTCAGATTATTGCAGCAGGCGGGCCGGCGAGATGTTTCCAGGCGGCTGCCGGGGGCCGGGATCCGGCGGCATTGCTACCTGTTCAAAACCGACAAGAGCGGCTTGCTGGCGCGAAACAGCCGAATTTCGACATACGAAGGGAGGTGGACCTTAAGAGCCCGACCCGAAAAGACACCAATGAGATCAATATTTTGGCGAACGGCCACCCCACTTGGTCATTGCCGGACTTGATCCGGCAATCCAGGCAGCACGTGCCCCGGCCTCGGTCCTGGATCACCGGGTCAAGCCCGATGATGACGAAAAAGGCGTGGTTAACGAATTGAAGTCAAACGCTTGGTTTCGAGTCAGGCTCTAGGAGAGTGAGATCGAACCGGCCCGCCTACGCCAAGGCTTCGGCCTTCGCCGACCGAAAGTCGGCTTCTGCCGACTGAAGGTCGGCGGACACGCCTTCGTCTAACGATCTCCGGGTGGCCTGCCACCCGAAGCCCGCAGGGCGAAGGGTGGTGGAGCCGAGGGGAATCGAACCCCTGACCTCGACATTGCGAACGTCGCGCTCTCCCAACTGAGCTACGGCCCCGAACCGGGAATCACCGCGCCGACGGCCTCGGCCGACGCTGGACGGCAGCATGTACGGACTGCCGTCACGGCTGTCAAGCCCGGCCGCGCGGGCGCCGGGGTCGGCGCTTGCCATGCGCCGGCTTGGGCATTACATCTGGGCCCGCGCCGATTCGCGAAAGGGCCGCAATGATCGCGTTGCTTGAACTGGTTGCCACCGTCATCCAACTGTATATGTGGCTGATCATCATCCAGGTGATCCTGAGCTGGCTGGTCGCGTTCAACGTGGTCAACACCTCGAACCGGTTCATTTACCTCGTCGGCGATTTTCTCTATCGCGTGACCGAGCCGGCGCTGGGGCCAATCCGCCGTTTCCTGCCCAATCTCGGCGGCATCGACCTGTCGCCGCTGGTGCTGATCCTGCTGCTCGCCTTCTTGCAGAACCTGCTGCGCTACGATATCGGGCCGGCCCTTCTCAGTTGACCTGACAGCACCGTCGCCACCCTGGTCCGCCTCCAATGCGGCGCGACGCTCCCGCCCGGCGGCCGCGGGTGGTACGCGACGACCTGGCATGAAGGGAGAATGCGATGACGGCTGACATCATCGACGGCAAGGCCTTCGCCGCCGGCCTGCGTGCCCGGGTCGCGGCCCAGGTCGGCGAATGCCGCGCCCGGCACGGCCTGACGCCGGGGCTCACCGTGGTGCTGGTCGGCGAGGATCCGGCCAGTCAGGTCTATGTCCGCAACAAGGGCCGGCAGGCGGCCGAGGCCGGCATCGCCTCGAACGAGATCCGGCTCGACGCCGGCACCGGCCAGGCCGAGCTGCTGGCGGTGGTGGCCGGCCTGAACGCCGACCCCGCCGTGCACGGCATCCTGGTGCAGCTTCCGCTGCCGCCGCAGATCGATGCCGCCGCCGTGATCGACGCCATCGATCCGGCGAAGGACGTCGACGGCTTCCATGTCCGGAACGCCGGCCGGCTGGCGGTCGGGCTGCCGGCCATGGTGTCCTGCACGCCGCGCGGCTGCCTGATGCTGCTGGAGGACCAGCTGGGCGATCTCTCGGGCCTCGACGCCGTCATCGTCGGCCGCTCCAACATCGTCGGCAAGCCCATGGCCCAGCTCCTGCTCGGCGCCAACTGCACCGTCACCACGGCGCATTCGCGCACCCGCGGCCTCGACGCCCATTGCCGCCGCGCCGATATCCTGGTCGCCGCGGTCGGCCGGCCCGAGATGATCCGTGGGCCCTGGATCAAGCCCGGCGCCACCGTGATCGATGTCGGCATGAACCGGCTCGACGCCGGCAACGGCAAGACCCGCCTGGTCGGCGATGTCTGCTTCGCCGAAGCCGTCGAGGTCGCCGGCGCCATCACGCCCGTGCCCGGCGGCGTCGGCCCGATGACCGTCGCCGTGCTGCTGTCGAACACCGTCACCGCCGCCTGCCGCCAGGCCGGCGTCGAGGTCCCGGCCGGCTGACCGTCAACGCGGCCGGCCGTGCCATTTCGGCGGCAATCCGTTATAAGCGTCTGACCCACTTCGTTCCCGCGACCGTTCCAACCGGC
>JANQKO010000043.1 GCA_028281075.1 Alphaproteobacteria bacterium
TCGATCCGATGGGCGTGCATACGGGGGATTCGATCACCGTCGCGCCGGCCCTGACGCTGACCGACAAGGAATACCAGATCATGCGCAACGCCTCGATCGCCTGCCTGCGCGAGATCGGCGTCGATACCGGCGGCTCGAACGTGCAGTTCGCGATCAACCCGGCCGACGGCCGCATGGTGGTGATCGAGATGAACCCCCGGGTCTCGCGCTCCTCGGCGCTGGCCTCGAAGGCGACCGGGTTTCCGATCGCCAAGGTCGCGGCGCGGCTGGCGGTCGGCTACACGCTGGACGAGCTGGAGAACGACATCACCGGCGGCGTCACGCCAGCCAGCTTCGAGCCGACCATCGACTATGTCGTCACCAAGGTACCGCGCTTCACATTCGAGAAGTTCCCGACCGCCGAGCCGCTGCTGACCACGTCTATGAAATCGGTCGGCGAGGCGATGTCGATCGGCCGCTGCTTCGCCGAAAGCCTGCAGAAGGCCATGCGGTCGATGGAGACCGGCCTGACCGGCCTGAACGAGATCGAGCTGTTCGACGGCGACCGCGAGGACAGCGACCCCGACACCGTGCGGGCGGCGCTGTCGCGGCCGTCGCCCGACCGGCTGCTGGTCATCGCCCAGGCCTTCCGGCTGGGCTATGCGCTGGACGAAATCAAGCGCTATACCCATTACGATCCCTGGTTCCTGGAGCAGATCCACCGGATCGTCCAGGCCGAGCAGGCGGTCCGCGCCGACGGCCTGCCGGACGACCATGACGGGATGCTGGCCCTGAAGCGGCTGGGCTTTTCCGACGACCGCCTGGCCGAGCTCGACGGGCAGACACCGGCCGCCGTCACCGAACGACGCCGGCGGCTGGGCGTCGCGCCGGTGTTCAAGCGCATCGATACCTGCGCCGGCGAATTCGAAAGCCAGACGCCGTACATGTATTCGACCTACGAGACGGGGTTCGAGGCGGAATGCGAGGCGCGCCCCTCGACGCGCGAAAAGGTCATCATCCTGGGCGGCGGCCCCAACCGCATCGGCCAGGGCATCGAGTTCGACTATTGCTGCGTGCAGGCCGCCTTCGCGCTGGCCGAGGCCGGCCACGAGACCATCATGGTCAACTGCAATCCGGAAACGGTGTCGACCGACTACGACACGTCCGACCGGCTCTATTTCGAGCCGCTGACCGTCGAGGACGTGCTGGAGATCGTCCGCGTCGAGCGGTCCGCCGGCACGCTGAAGGGTGTGATCGTGCAGTTTGGCGGCCAGACGCCGCTGAAGCTGGCCCAGGGCCTGGCCGCGGCCGATGTGCCGATCCTGGGGACGTCGCCGGACGCCATCGACCTGGCCGAGGACCGGCACCGGTTCCAGAAGCTGCTGCACGATCTCGGCCTGCGTCAGCCGCCGAACGGCATCGCCAACTCGGCCGAGGCGGCGCAGGCCGTGGCCACCGAGATCGGCTATCCCGTCGTCGTCCGCCCCTCCTACGTGCTCGGCGGCCGGGCCATGGAGATCGTCCGCGACGCCGGCTCGCTGGAGCGCTACATGCGCGAGGCGGTGCGCGTCTCGGGCGACAGTCCGATCCTGATCGACGGCTACCTGCAGGACGCGATCGAGGTGGACGTGGACGCGCTGGCGGACGGATCCTCGGTGCGGGTCGTCGGCGTGATGGAGCATATCGAGGAAGCCGGCGTGCATTCCGGCGACTCGGCCTGCTCGCTGCCGCCCTACTCGCTCGCCGAGGAGGTCGTGGCCGAGATCCGCCGGCAGACCGAGGCGCTGGCGCTGGCGCTCGACGTCGTCGGGCTGATGAACGTGCAGTTCGCCGTCAAGGACGGCGATATCTACGTCCTGGAGGTCAATCCGCGGGCCAGCCGCACGGTACCGTTCGTGGCCAAGGCGGTCGGCAAGCCCGTCGCCAAGGTCGCGGCCCGGGTGATGGCCGGCGAACGCCTGGCCGATTTCGATCTGGCGATCGGCCGGACCGACCATGTCGCGGTCAAGGAAGCGGTGTTCCCGTTCGCCCGCTTCGCCGGTGTCGACATTCTGCTGGGCCCCGAGATGCGGTCGACGGGCGAGGTCATGGGCCTGGACCGGAGCTTCGACGCCGCCTTCGCGAAGTCGCAGATCGCCGCCGGCACCGACCTGCCGCGCGACGGCACCGTCTTCATCAGCGTCAAGGACAGCGACAAGGCCGCGGCATCGGAACTGGCGGCGCAGCTTGTCGGGCTCGGCTTCCAGGTCATCGCGACGCGGGGCACGGCCGACTTCCTGGGCCAGGCGGGCATCCCCGTCAGCCAGGTGAACAAGGTACTGGAAGGCCGCCCGCATATCGTCGACGTGATCGCCGACGGCGGCCTGGCGCTGATGTTCAACACCACCGAAGGCGCGCGGGCGATCGCCGACAGCTACACGCTGCGCCGCGCCGCGCTGCTGCATAAAATCCCCTACTACACCACGATCGCCGGCGCCCGCGCCTCGGTTCAGGCCATCGCCATGCTGCGCGCCAGCGGCCTTGAAGTGGCCCCGCTACAGTCATACTTCTAGCCATTCGGG
>JANQKO010000126.1 GCA_028281075.1 Alphaproteobacteria bacterium
CCTTGACCGCGAACGACATGGCGCCGACGAAGATCGGCAGGCCGGACTTGCCCTGCACCAGCGTGGCGCCGGTGGTGGCGTCGTAGAGTCCGTGCGAGGCGTCGTGCGCCTCGGCGATGATGGGATTGAAGGCGCTGCGGAACAGCGTCGCGTCCATCTCGTCGGCGATCTGCTCCAGCCGGCCCTTCAGCACGGCAAGCGTTACGGGATCGATCATGGGCCTCTTGCTAACCTGAAGCGCGCGCCCTGCCAAGGTTCATTGGCCGATACGCGGCAGAAAAAGGGCGATTTCCGGCTGCCAGATCAGCAGGCCGACCAGCAGCATGGAACATCCGATATAGGGCAGCGCCGCCGCGTAGATCTGGGTCATCCGCGTGTCCGGCGGCGCCACGCCTTTCATCACGAACAATAGCAGCCCGAAGGGCGGCGTGGTGAAGCTGATTTCCAGCGCCAGCAGGATAATGACGCCGAACCAGATCAGGTCGAAGCCGAAGCTCTCGGCCAGCGGAAAGAAGATCGGCACGGTCAGCAGCATCATCGAGAGCTGGTCCATGAACATGCCCAGCACCAGCAGGACGGCGAACATCACCAGCAGCATGACGATGGGATCGAGCGCCAGGCCGGTCGCCCAGGCGACGATGCCGCTGCTGGCCCCGGAATAGGCCAGCAACTGGCTGAAGGTGGCCGAGCCGAGGATGATCATGAAGGCCATCACCGTCACCCGCATGGCACCGTCGATGGACTTCATCAGCGACTCCCAGGTCAGGCCGCGGTAGAGCAGCGCCAGGACCAGCACGCCGACGGCGCCGAAGGCTGCCGCTTCCGACGGCGTCGCCCAGCCCAGCAGGATCAGGCCGATGACCAGGAAGACGACGATGCCCATGGGCAGCACGTCGGTGCAGAACAGCCACAGCCGCGTGCGCCAGGGCAGCGGCGTGACCTCGTAGGCCGGCGCCGCGGTCGGATCGAGCAGCGCCCGGACCAGGATCATCACCGCGTAGAGCCCGGCCAGGATCAGCCCCGGCAGCACCCCGGCGATCAGCAGCGCGCCGATGTCGATGCGGGCCAGCGTGCCCAGCAGCACGGCCAGCGCCGACGGCGGGATCAGCATGGCCAGGCCGCCGGTGCCCAGGATCGGGCCGATCGACATCGAGGTCTTGTAGCCGCGCTTGCTCATCTCCGGGATCATCAGCGAGCCCAGCAGCGCCGTCGACGCCATGCTGGAGCCCGACAGCGTCGCGAACGCGGTGCCGCCGGCCACGGTCAGGAACGACAGCCGCGCCGGCAGCCGGCCCAGCATCTTGTCGATGGCGTCGAACATGCGCGCGGCCAGGCCGGTGTGGAAGAACAGCTCGCCCATGATCAGGAACAGCGGCACCGGCGCCAGCGCGAAGCTGGTGATCGAGCTGAAGGCGTTGCTGACGATCTGCTCGATGCCGACGGCGCCGCCCATGAAGATCACGGCGCCGACGATGTTGGCGGCGATGAAGGCGAAGGCGACGGGAAAGCCCAGCCCCATCAGCAGCAGCACCATGCCGATCAGCAGGCCGCCGGCTTCGATCCAGTGCATCGCCGCGCCCGCCTATTCGTGGATGCCGGCTTCGCCGGTATGCAATTGCGCGCGGCCGGTCAGGAACCGGCCGAACTCGATCGCCATCAGGCCGAAGCCCAGCGGCATCGCCGCCAGCAGCAGCCAGCGCGGCATGTCGAACGAACGGATGTCGTCGGTGCCGCGCCGGAAGTCGCTCAAGGTCACGTCGAGCGCGTACCAGGCCATGACCAGGCAGACGATGACACAGCCGGCGCTGACCAGGCGGCTCATCACGGCCCGCGCGCCCGGGCCGACCGCGGCCGTCAGCAGCTCGATATAGACGTGCCCGCGGATGCGCACCAGCCACGGCCCGCCCAGCATGGTCGTGTAGAGCAGCGCGTATTCGGTCAGCGTCAGCGTGTGCGGCGGCGGCTGGAAGCCCAGGTTGCGCGCCGTCACGTCGAACACGATCATCAGCGCCGTCGCCGCCATCATCAGACCCGCCAGCAGCGCCAGCGCCCGCAGCAGCCTGACATAGAGAACCGAAACGGTGTTCAAGACGATCGGCCCGCGCGGCCGCCGCGCGCCCGTCGAAACGCGCCCCAGGAGGCAAGTTCATCCGTCGATGGCACTAAGAAAACCCCCATGCCGAGGCGCCCGCGACAGCGGGCATCTCGAAGCACGCACGGCCGCCGGTCCCAGGCGCCGGCATCGGTCGACGCCGGTGCTACTTGTGGAATTTCGCCCGCATGGCCCCGTAGTTGGTCGGATCACGCTGCTTCAGCCGGGCCCAGGCGACGTCGGCCGCCGCCTTGCGGAACGCTGCGGCGTCCGCGCCGTCCAGCGCGATCACCCGCATGCCGCGCGTCACCATCTCCGCGGCGTCCTTCTTCTGCAGCTCCTGGAAATACGCGTAGCTCTCCGCTTCATATTCGATCGTCACCTTCTGCAGGTAGTCGCGCGCCGCCTGGCTCAGGCCGTTCCACTTGTCCAGGTTGACGATGACGCTGAGATCGGTCTGGAAGAAGCCGGGATCGATCCGGTAGTTGATGTGCTTGTCCCACTTCGAGTCCAGCAGCGAGACGATCGGCCAGCCCAGCCCGTCGACGGTGCCGCGCTCCAGCGCCGTATAGACCTCCGGCACCCGGATCTGCACGTAGATGGCGCCCAGATAGTCGGTGAAGAACTCGCGGTAGATCGGCGCGCCGCGCAGCCTGACACCGCGCAGGTCCGGCTTGCCGCCCGACATCGACGGCTTGTCCTTCATGTAGATGTGGAACTCCACGCCGCCGTCGATATGGCCCAGGTAGTAGGCGTTCAGCTTTTCCTGGTGGATACGGTTGAACAGGTCGATGCCGCCGTTCGCGCGCTGTTCCATCGGCGTGATGTTGGAGGCGACCAGCGCGTCGGTCTCGGGCACGATGCCGGGATAGTAGCTGCCGGGCACGTAGGCCATGTCGATGGCGCCGCGCCGGACGGCGTCGCCCTGGTCCAGGCCCTTGATGACCTCGGGCCCGCCGACATACTGGATCTGCACGATGCCCTTGCCGCCGGCATTCACCTTGTCGACATAGCGCAGGAAGCTCTGCGTGAAGATCACCGACTTCGGAAAGGCGGCGACCGCGCGCACCGTCTCCTCGGCCATGGCGGCGCCGGCGCCGAACATCCCGGCCAGTAACAGCGCCGCGCCGGCCGTCGCCGCGGCCAGCGGCCGCCGGGCGGTCATTGGTTTTACAATCATGGAACCCTCCCTGTTCTTGTTGACGGTGGCCGGCATGACCACCGGCCGTTCTTGAAAGGCGCGGTCGGGCGCTTCGCGCGTCTCACCGCCCAGATACCCTCGCGTCACGTCTGGATTCGTCCATTCGTCCACCTCGGCCCGCCGGCGCGGCGTCGGGGCGGTGCCGCGGCCCTGCGATGCCACGATATCCCGATATGACGGCCCGGCAAACAGCCGATGCCGGACACCGGGCCGGGACGGGCGGCCGTGAAAGGAATTGCTAACCATAAGCCGCGATGATCGGCGGCATCGTCGCCAGCCAATGGCGCAGCGTGGAGGCACGTCGGGTCTTGCAGCCGAAGTCCAGCATCGTGCCGGCCCTCGCCGGTCTGGCCGGTGTGGCCGCCGTCCTGGCGGCGCCGGGACCGGCGGCGCGGGCCGGCGTCGAGGCGGCCTCGCTCATGCGCGCCGCCGTCGGCCTGGCCTGCGAGGCACGCACGCCGGCGCAATTGCGGACGCTCGGCCGGCGCCTGCCGGGCGCCCGGCCGCTCGGCCCCCCGGACGGTCCGGACGCGCCGGGCTGGCGGGGCCGGTTCCAGGTGCCCGGCGGCACGCTGACGGTCGAGCGCCTGGCGCCGGACGGCCGCCTCGGCCGTGTCCGCGCGCAATATGACGGCGCCGGCGGCGACCGGCCGACGCTGCTGGCGGTGACGGACGCCGACTGCCGCATCGCCACGGCCCGGCGGCTGCATTACGACGCCGCCGGCAATCCGGGCTGGATCGAGGCGCTGGACGAGGTGCTGAACCCGACCGGCGCGCGCGAGGCGCTGAACCCGCCGGTGCCGGCGGGGCGCGACCCGGGCGGCGTGCCGGTGGCGCTGGTCGATACCGGCATCAACTACCTGCTGCCGCGGATCCACCGGCGGCTGGCGCGCGGCGCCGACAACCGGGCGCTGGGCTACGATTACTGGGACCTGGACGACCGGCCGTTCGACGCCCATCCCGTGCGCTCGGCTTTCTTCCCGGCCCGGCACGGCACCCGGACGGCCAGCGTGCTGCTGGCCGCGGCGCCGGTCGTGCGGCTGCTGCCCTACCGCTATCCGCGTCCCGACATGCGCCGCATGACGGCGCTGATCCGCGACGCCGCGCGGCACGGCGTGCGCCTGGTGAACCTGTCGCTGGTCAGCGACGACCGCGCCGAGTGGCTGCCGTTCTACCGCGTCGCCCGGCGGCATCCGGAGATGCTGTTCGTCGTCGCCGCCGGCAACGACGGCCGTGACATCGGCCGCGACCCGGTCTATCCGGCGGCGCTGCCGCTGACCAACATGCTGACGGTGACCTCGGCCACGGCCGACGGCGCGCTCGCCCCCGCCGCCAACTGGGGCGCCGATGTGGTCGACCTGATGACGCCGGGCGAGGACCTGCCGGTGATCGATTTCTTCGGCCGCGCCGGCCGGGCCTCGGGGTCGAGCTACGCGACGGCGCGGATCACGGCGCTGGCGGCCTGCCTGCAGGCCCGGCATCCCGGCTGGCGCGCGCCGCGCCTGAAGGCGGCCATCCTGCGCCGCGCCCGCCCGGCCCGCGTCCCCGGCGCCGTCGCCCACGGCTTCATCGCCCCCGCCCACGGCTGCGCCGACACCCGACCGACCTCCGGCGTCTGACCCCGAACACCCCGAAAACAGCAACGCGGGCGCCGTCTCGAAACCTGCGGTATCGGGCCGCCGACGTCGGCATGTGATCCGTCATAATAGGGACAGTCCCTATTAATTCGTAATTACTTCAATGGCTTGAAGGTAACCGGGCAAAACACCGGGCGGTTTGTCATTCATCCCGGACCACGGTCATGCCGGTCCGCGCGGCCGTGAAGAAAGCGCCGAAGCCCCGCCCCCAATTGTCATGCCGGCGGAGGCCGGCATCCATGGGACTGGCCGCCCGTTGAATGACAACGTCTTCTGGGTCCCGGCACCGGCGACGGTCTCCCGCCACG
>JANQKO010000164.1 GCA_028281075.1 Alphaproteobacteria bacterium
GCACCGATACAACTGGCACAGACCTCATGCTAGCTTGAAAGCCAAAACACCAATCAGCAGACTCCGTCTAGCCGAGGACAACCTATTGAGGCTCCACAGCTAGCCCTCGCCGCGGATCAGCTTGATGATCGCCGTCGTATCCATCTCGCCGTTGCCGGCGTTGCAGAACAAGGCATAGAGCGCCGCGGCCTCCGCGCCCATCGGCGTTGCCGCGCCGGACATTTGCGATGCCGACTGCGCCAGGCGCAGGTCCTTCAGCATCAGCGCCGCGGCGAAGCCGGGCTGGAAGTCGCGGTTCGCCGGCGATGACGGCACCGGCCCCGGCACCGGACAGGCATGCGACAGCGAGAAGCAGGCGGCCGAGGAGGTCGACATGATGTCGAACAGCGTCTGGTGGTCGAGGCCCAGCTTCTCGCCCAGCACGAAGGCCTCGCACACGGCGAGGTTGGTGATGCCGGCGACCATGTTGTTGCAGATCTTCGCCGCCTGGCCCAGGCCCGGCCCGCCGGCGAGCACCAGGTTCTTGCCCATGCCGGAGAGCACGGCACTGGCCTTCTCGAACACGGCCCTGTCGCCGCCGCACATGAAGGTCAGCGTGCCCGCCTCGGCCCCGCCGGTGCCGCCGGAGACCGGCGCGTCCAGCATCTCGAGGCCGGCCTCGGCCGCGGCCGCGTGCACGGCTTGCGCGGTTTCGACATCAATGGTCGAGGAATCCAGCAGCACGGTGCCGGGATCGGCCGCGGCGATGGCGCCGTCCGGCCCGAGATAGACGTCGCGCACGTTCCGGCCGACCGGCAGCATGGTGACGACGAACTCGACCCCGCCGGCGGCGTCCGCCACGCTGGTCGCGGCCCGCGCGCCCGCCTGCACGGCGAAGTTCACGGCCTCGGGCGACAGGTCGAAGACCTTCACGCCATGGCCCGCGTTCACCAGGTTGCGGGCCATGGGGCCGCCCATGTTGCCCAGGCCGATAAAACCGATCGTCGCCATTTTCGTTTCTCGCAACTGATCCGAACGCCAACGCCGCCGATTTTGACGCCCGCGCGCGACGATGCAATGGCTATGCTCGCGCAAACGTCACATGGAAGGATGCATGCAAGACATGGCTGACCAGCGATACGTCATCACCGAGCGGGCCGGCGGCGTCGGCCGCCTCACCTTCAACCGACCCGAATTGGAGAACCGCTACGACGTCGCCATGATGGGCGAGATCCGCGACGCCGTCGCCGCCCTGGCCGCCGACGACGATGTCCGGGTCGTGGTGCTGACGGGCGTGGGCAACAGCTTCTGCGCCGGCGCCGACCCGGCCTTCCTCGATGCCATCGCGGCCATGGACCCGGACCGGATCAAGCGCACGGTCTACGCCAGTTTCCAGGGCGCGGTGCGGGCCATCAAGCTCTGCCCCAAGCCGACCATCGCCGAGGTGCGTGGGCCCGCCTTCGTCGCCGGCTGCGAGATGGCCGTCGCCTGCGACTTCCGCCTGGCCGACGAGACGGCCCGGTTCCGCGAGGGCTGGATCGACTTCGGCCTGGTCCCGCCGTTGGGCGGCATGTTCCTGCTGCCGCAACTGGTCGGCCTCGGCAAGGCCACCGAGATGGTCATGCTCGGCACCACCGTCGACGCGACCGAAGCCGCCGCCATCGGCCTCGTCAACAAATGCGTCCCGGCGGCGCAGCTCACGGCCGAGGTCGACGCGCTCGCGGCCCGGCTCGCCGCCGGCCCGGCCCGCGCCCATGCCGTCGCGAAGGCCGGACTGCGCCGGGCCATGGAGTCGAGCCTGGCGGCCGAGTGGGAGTTCAGCCTGGAAGCCCAGACCCTGCTGCTATCGGGCCCCGACTTCAAGGAAGCCGTCACCGCTCTGAAGGAGGGCCGGTCGCCCCGATTTAGGTAGGAGGGATGCGGGAGGGTGATGTCGCGAACGGGGATGAGTGTTCGAACTCTCCTTTGATGTCGGATCTCTCAAAAAAAGTCGAAACGATGGAAAGTTGATTGGCAGACAGGTCGATTGTGCAACTCCCTCAAATATCATCTGTTAATATGATCAGAAAGAAATATACCGCCTGGAGTCGATCCTTTGAAAAATGGATCGTGGAAAAGTGGCTCGCGAATGGACCCCAATCTGGTCATCACGGCGGTGGGTGTGGCGGTCGCCCTGTTTATCGGCGGTATGCAAGTCTGGATCGCCTTGCAGCAACAGAAAACTGCCGACAAACAAGCCACGCTCTCGCGCATTCAAGGCGACCTGCAGACGCGGCAGGGCGAATTGCAAACGGTATCGAGTTGGCTGCCGTTCCTGGCCGACACGGACGAGAACGTCCGTCTGGCGGCAGTGCTCGCCCTTGATCGCATCGAAGGCGCCGCCGCGGTGCCGCCATTGGCTACGGCGCTCAACGATGCGAGTGAGATTGTGCGGAACAGGGCGGCCCACGCCCTGGCCCGGCGAACCCGCAGCGACAACGTCGATGCCATCATCGAAATTGTTGCGAGCTTCTTGGAGAACCAAGATCCCGCGAAGGCGGAGGCCGCTCTTGATGCCCTTGTGAAGATCGGCCTGCCGTCCGCTGAAAAGCTCCGCGCGTTCCTCAAGCAACCTCTTCCCGAAACGACCAGAAAACAAGCCGAACAGGCGCTGCGCCAGATCCTTCTGAACGAGCAAGTGATGAAGAAGATCGGCGTTCTCGAAAGCCACAAGATCACGCAAGGACGTCCGGAGATCGTCGTCGCGTTGGTCGGCGGCGGCGTTGATCGCTCGCTGCCGGATGTCGCGGCCGCTCTTGTCGAGGAGGTCGATCACGTCGACGATGACAGCGGCCCGGCGCAATCGACCGCTTTCGCCGCCCGCCTCATCGTCGGACATCCCGAAAGCGATGTCGTCGGCGTTGCCCCGGGCGTCCGGCTGCTGTCCGAAAAAGTTCTGAGCGGCTCCGGCAGCGGAACGGTGTCCAACATAATCAGCGGCATCGACCATGCGACGCAGGCCGGTGCCCGAATCATCTTTCTCGAGTTCGGATCGAGCTCCGCCAGCGACGAAATGGCGCGAGCCATAAAACACGCACATGAGGCAGGCGCGTTGGTTGTTGCGTCAGCCGGCAATGGCGGTGACGAAAGCAAAATCTATCCGGCGGCCTTCGAGCATGTCATGGCCGTCGCCGCCACCGACGGAAACGACCGCAAGGCGGTCTATTCCAGCTATGGGGATTGGATCGATATCGCGGCCCCCGGCAATCCGACCTTGGGCAAGGAGTCGACCGCCGGGGAACTGGCGCTGAAAGGTACATCTTTCTCCGGCAGTCTGGCTGCGGGGGCAGCGGCCCTGGTCTGGTCGGTAAATCCCGCCGCGAGCGCCCAAGCGGTGGCAAAAGCACTTCTGGATTCGGCGAAAGATCTGGATGAACGCAATCCGACGTTCGCGGGCAAGCTCGGCCATGGCCGCCTGAACGTGCTAGCGGCCGTAGAACGCATATCGGCCGAGACGAGTGCTGCACGGCAAGACCTGAGCCGGACAAGCCCGCCTTCGAGCAATGCTGACGGCGACTAGCCGCTACTTCTTGCTTCCAGCCAGGTTGCCTATGCCCGTGGCGCCGCCCGGCGGGTGGGCCTCCAGCGCCGCCTCGACCGGCTCGGTGCCCCAGCCCGGACGGTCGGGGACGGCGAGGTAGCCGTTCTCGTAGACCGGCGCGTGGGTGAAGAGCGTGTCGTCCCAGGCGAGGCGATCGATGTCGGTTTCCATGATCCGCAGGTGCGGCACGGCGGCGGCGAAGTGCAGGTTCATGAACGTGCACAGATGGCCGTAGAAGTTATGCGGCGCGACGTTGACCTCGAAGGCTTCCGCCGCGGCGGCGATCTTCATCGACTGCCAGACGCCGTTCCAGACCGCGTCGATGATGGCGACGTCCATGGCCTGCGCGTTGAAATAGGGCAGGAACTCGCGCAGGCCGATCAGCGTCTCGCAGGAGCTGATGGGATGCGGGCTCTGCTGGCGGATATGCGCCAGCGCGGCCGGGTTGTAGCTGTCGATCTCGATCCAGAACATGTCGAGATCGGCGATGGCGCGCAGGATCTTCAGGTACCCCTCGGTCCTGGCGTTGAAATTCAGGTCCAGCAGGATGTCCATGTCGGGCCCGGCGCCGTCGCGGAACGCCTCCAGATGCGCGCGCAGGTTCCGCAGCACCCGGCGGTCGACGTTGAGCTCGGGCAGGAACGGCGAGCCAAAGCCCGGCCGCCAGCCCTCGGCGTCGCCCGCGTCATGCAGGAAGATGTTGGTCTTCAGCGCGCCGAAGCCCTTCTCGCGCACCTCCGCGCCCATGGCCTTGACGCCGTCGAGATCGGTGATGGCGGGCGGATAGTAGGTCGGGTGGTTGATGCGCCAGGTGGCGCAGTGCGACCAGTAGACGCGCACCGCGTCGCGCACCTTGCCGCCCAGGAGCTGATGGCAGGGCACGCCCAGCGACTTCGCCTTGGCGTCCAGCAGCGCGTTCTCGATGGCGCCCAGCCCCTGCCCGACCACGCCGCCGGCGGCCGGCCGGGTCATGGCGAACATCAGCGCGTAGAGCTGCTCATGGTCGTGCGCCGGCTTGCCGATCAGCTTGGCACCGACATTCTCGATCACCCGGGAAACGCCGGGCGAGCCGAAGCCCTCGTCGAACTCGCTCCAGCCGACGATGCCGTCCGACGTGGTCAGCTTGACGAAGTGATAGTTGCGCCAGCCGGCGTCGCAGTGGCGGGTCTCGATACGTTCGATCTTCATGGGCGCGTCTCCGGATGGCACTGCGGTCACGGGCGGGACCGGGGGCCGGATTATCCCGGCTCGGCGCGCCCGTGTCCATGTCCGCTGCGCCCTTGGCCGCGGGCCGAATTCGCTATAATGGCGCAACGACAACGACGGCATCGGGGACGCGGGAAACGACATGACCACGGGCAACGGGGCGGATATCCGCTATGACTACATCATCGTCGGCGCCGGCTCGGCCGGCTCGGTGCTGGCGCACCGGCTGACGGAAGATCCCGGCACGCGGGTGCTGCTGATCGAGGCCGGCAAGGCGTTCCATCCCTATTCCCGCATGCCCATGAGTTTCGGCCTGCTGATCGACGACGCGCGCGCCAACTGGCGCTACCGGTCCGAGCCCGAGGACATCACGGCCGGGCGCGAGATCTCGGTGCCGCGCGGCAAGCTGCTGGGCGGCTCGTCCGCCATCAACGGCATGGTCTACGTGCGCGGCCAGCCGCTGGACTACGATAGCTGGGCACAGTTCGGCAACCGCGGCTGGGGCTGGGCCGACGTGGCGCCGATCTTCAAGCGCTTCGAGAACTACGAGAAGGCCGACGGCGAGATCCGGGGGCACGACGGCCCGCTGCATATCACCGAGGTCAGCGACAGCAACCCGCTCTACGACGCCCTGTTCGCCGCCGCCGAGGAATGCGGCTTCAAGCGCAACCCGGACTATAACGGCGCCGACCAGGAAGGCATCGTCCGCACCCAGGCGACGATCCGCGGCGGCCGGCGCATGAGCACGGCCCACTGCTATCTGCGCCCGGCCATGGGGCGCGGCAACCTGGAGGTGATCACCGAAGCGCATACCAGCCGCCTGCTGTTCGACGGCAAGCGCTGCACCGGCGTCGCCTACGAACGCCACGGCCAGACGGCGCAGGCCCACTGCGGCCGCGAGGTCATCCTCTGCGCCGGCGCCGTCGCCACGCCGCAGATCCTGGAGCTGTCGGGCGTCGGCCAGCCCGACCTGCTGCGGGCCCACGGCATCGAGGTGGTGCACGACATGCCGGGGGTCGGCGAGCATCTGCGCGACCACATCATCGCCCGCGTGCAGTGGCGGCTGACGCAACGCCTGTCCTACAACCATTGCGCCCACGGCTTCGGCGCGCTCGGCCAGGCGATCCGCTATCTGACGACCGGCACCGGCTTCCTGAGCCTGCCGTCGGCGCCCATGCTGGCGTTCCTGAAGAGCCGCGACGAGCTCGACACGCCCGACATCCAGCTCCACATCGTGCCCTACGCCATCAAGGACATGAAGCGGCGCAAGCTGCATGACTTCCCCAGCTTCACGCTGGCCAGCTACCAGCTCCGGCCCGAGAGCCTGGGCTCGATCCATATCCGCGAGGCCGACCCGAAGGCGCAGCCGGCGATCCGGTTCAACTTCCTGCGCGATCCCATCGACCAGCAGGTGATGGTCGAGGGCTTTCGGATCTGCCGCCGGATCGGCAATGCCCACGCCCTCGACGACATCCGCGGGCCCGAGCACAGCCCCGGCGTTGACATCGACAGCGACGACGAGATCCTGGACTGGATCCGCAGCTATTGCGAGACCGCCTTCCACCCCATCGGCACCTGCCGCATGGGGCCGGGCCGGGACTGCGTGGTCGACGACCGGCTGAAGGTACACGGGCTGGACGGACTCAGGATCGCCGACGCCTCGATCATGCCGACCATGCCGTCCGGCAACACCAACGCCGCCTGCATCATGATCGGCGAAAAGGCCGCCGAGCTGGTCCGCGCGGCCTGAACGGCATCCGGCATCGATGCCCGTCGAAGCGCCTGACAGGCCGACGGCACCATGAAGCTGCGCGACGGCCGGCCCGGGGATGCCGAGGCGCTGATCGCGCTCTACCGCGATACCGTGCGCAGCGTGAACCTGCGCGACTACACGCCGGCCCAGGTCGCGGCCTGGGCACCGGACGAGATCCCGGCCGCGCCATGGGCCGCGCGGCTGGCGAATTGCCAATGGACCGTGGCCGAGCGCGACGGCGCCGTCGCCGGCTTCTGCGAGCTGGCGGCCGACGGCCTGGTGCGCATGCTGTTCGTGCACAAGGATCACCAGGGCCGGGGCATCGCCGCCGCGCTGCTCGA
>JANQKO010000246.1 GCA_028281075.1 Alphaproteobacteria bacterium
GTGGCCGGGTGGGCGAGCGGGCCGGTGCCGTACGAATGAAAAACGCGCTAGATGCCGGTGCCGTTGCGGGCGCTGAGGCTCTTGACGAGCCCGCTGACCGCGGACCGGACCGCCGGATCGCCGATATCGGAGAAGTTCCGTACGAGTTCGATCGTCGACCGGTTCCGGCCACCATGCTCCAGAGGATTGACGTCGCTGTCTTCGTCCAACCCCTCGAAGAAATAGGAAACGTCGACATCGAGCTTGCGCGCGACCTCGTAAAGACGGCCCGCGCTCACACGGTTCGCGCCCGTTTCGTACTTCTGTACTTGCTGATAGGAGATATCCAGAGCGCTTGCCAAGTGCTCCTGGGTCAGACCGAGAACCGTACGGCGTTCTCGAATACGCTCCCCGACATAGGCATCAACACGCTTAGCCAGCCTTCCCATATTGCCCTCAGAGTTCTGTTGTCACAACGGTCCCGCGGGACCGTCCTGAAGGCCGATCATCACCCCACCTTCCGGCGGATATAATTTGCTATTTCCTCGCCCCACTTGTCAACAAATCCCGAGATTTAGGAACGACATTTGCGACCCGGTCTCAAAGTGATATGTGCGCCAACCGCGGCAAATGACGGCAAACCTTTCGGTTGAGCGTGAAATATTTTTATCGCGCTACTTGCGGCGGCGGGCGCCGGCCGCCTGCCCGGCGCGCGGATTTCCGGCCATCGAAAACGACCGTGTCGGAATCGGCCGTTGGGCTAAACATTCGCCGTCCCGCGCAGTATGTTAACCGCAGACACATGGGGCCGTCGGCGGCGCGACGCGGGCGGCCAGGGATTTGGGAAGATGCGCGTGCGGATCACAGCGAACAGCCGCCGCCGGTGGTCGGCACCGGTCGCGGCGTTGGCCGCCGTCCTGCTGCTGGCGGGCTGCGAGGCCAACGAGGAGCCGGCCTATGTCGAGCGCTCGGTCGAGGAGCTCTATAACCAGGCCATGGACCAGTTGCTTGCCGGCAACGCGTCCGAGGCGGCGAAGAATTTCGACGAGGTCGAGCGTCAGCACCCCTATTCGGTCTGGGCCCGCAAGGCCCAGCTCATGGCCGCCTACGCCTATTATCAGGTCAACGAGTATGACGAGGCCATTCTGGCGGCCGAGCGGTTCCTACAACTGCATCCCGGCAACAAGGACGCGCCCTACGCCCACTATCTGATCGCGATCTCGTACTACGAGCAGATCGCCGATGTCGGCCGGGATCAGAAAATCACCCAGCAGGCGCTGAAGGCGCTCGACGACGTCGTCGACCGCTATCCTGAATCGGAGTATGCGCGGGATGCCCGGCTGAAGATCGACCTGGCCAGCGATCACCTGGCCGGCAAGGAAATGGAGATTGGCCGTTATTATCTCCGGCGTGGCGAATACGCCGCCGCCATCAACCGGTTCCGCAACGTCATCGAATCCTACCAGACCACGACGCATGTGCCGGAAGCGCTGCACCGCCTGACCGAGGCCTATCTCGCGCTCGGCGTGACCACGGAGGCCCAGACTGCCGCCGCCGTCCTCGGCTACAATTATCCCGGCAGCCGCTGGTACCAGGACAGCTACACGCTGTTGACCGGGGAGAATCTCGAGCCGGCCGAAAACCGGGATTCCTGGATCAGCCGGCTTTGGGCCCAGGTGTTTTGACGCCGCGGAATGCTCGTCGGCCTCAGCATTCGTGACATCGTTCTGGTCGAGCGGCTGGACCTGCAGGGCCGGTCCGGCCTCTGTGTCCTGACCGGCGAGACCGGTGCCGGCAAGTCGATCCTGCTCGACGCGCTGGGACTGGCGCTGGGCGGCCGCGGCGATGCCGGCCTGGTGCGGCCCACGGCCGGCCAGGGCGTGGTCTCGGCCGAGTTCGATGTGCCGGACGGCCATCCGCTCGGCGCGCTGCTGGCCGACCGCGGCCTCGACGGCGGCGACACCGTGGTTCTGCGCCGGGTCCTGAGCGCCGACGGCCGCAGCCGGGCCTTCATCAACGACCAGTCCGTCAGCATCGGCCTGCTGCGGCAATGCGGCGAGCTGCTGGTCGAGGTGCACGGCCAGAACGACGCCCAGGGCCTGCTGAACCCGGCCTCGCACGCGAACCTGCTGGACGCGTTCGGTAACCTCGGGGGCAAGCGCACGGCCTGCCGCAATGCCTATCGGAACATGCGCAAGGCGGCCGACGCGGTCGCCCGCGCCGATTCCGAGCTTGCCGCCGCCCGCGCCGACGAGACCTATCTGCGGCATGTCCTGGGCGAGCTGCGGGCGCTGGAACCGCGCGCCGGGGAGGAGGCCGAGCTGGCCGAGCGGCGGGCGCTGCTGATGCAGGCGGAGAAGATCGCCGAGGGCCTGAACGACGCGGTCGCGCTGTTGGCCGGCGCCGAGGGCATCGACGAGCGGATGCGGCGGGCGCAACGGGCGCTGGAACGCGTGGCGCCGCTGGCGGCCGGGCGTCTCGACGAGGCGCTGGCGACGCTCGACCGCGCCGCCGACGAGGTCGCCGAAGCGGTGTCCGCGGTCGAATACGCGGCCGTCGATCTCAATCTCGATGCCGGCCAGCTCGAGCGCGTCAACGACCGCCTGTTCGCGCTGCGCGACGCGGCCCGCAAGCACCGCACGGAGGTCGATTCCCTGTCGGCGCTGCTGAACGATATCGGCGGCCGCCTTCAGGCGCTCGACGTGGGCACGGAGACGCTGGAGGCGCTGAAGACCGTGGCGGCCGAGGCGCGCGCGGACTATGACGCCGCGGCCCGCGCGCTCACGGCCGGCCGGACGAAGGCGGCCAGGCGTCTGGACAAGGCGGTCGCGGCCGAGCTGAAGCCGCTGAAGCTCGGCAACGCGACGTTCCGCACCCATGTCGAGGCGCTCGACGAGGCCGACTGGTCGGCCGACGGCGCCGACCGCGTGCAATTCCTGGCCACGACCGTGAAGGGCGCGGCGCCGGCGCCGTTGCAGCGCATTGCGTCGGGCGGCGAGCTGTCCCGTTTCATGCTGGCGATCAAGGTCGTGCTGGCCGCCACGCGCAGCGCCGGGACGCTGGTCTTCGACGAGGTCGACAGCGGCGTCGGCGGCGCGGTCGCCGACAAGGTCGGCGAGCGCCTGGCGCGGCTGGCGGCCGGCGCGCAGATCCTGGTGGTCACCCACTCGCCGCAGGTCGCGGCCCGCGGCGACCACCATTGGCGTGTCGCCCGGCACGAGGGCAAGGCCGGCGCGCGGGTGTCCGTCGACGGCCTGGACGCGCCCGCGCGCCAGGAGGAGATCGCACGCATGCTGGCCGGGGCCGAGATCACCACCGAGGCCCGCGCCGCGGCGCAGAGCCTGCTGCAGGCGGGCCGGGCATGACGGACGCCGGCGGGATCGCGGTCGACAGACTGACCGAGGCGCAGGCGAAGGACGAGCTGGCCCGGCTCGCGGCCGAGATCGCCGGCCATGACGTGGCCTATCATCAGCGCGACGCGCCGGTCATCTCGGACGCCGATTACGATGCCCTGCGCCGGCGCAACGACGCCATCGAGGCCCGATTTCCCGAACTGGTCCGCCCCGACAGTCCCTCGCTCGGGGTCGGCGCGGCGCCGGCGTCGGGCTTCGCCAAGGTCACGCACAGCCGGCCGATGCTGTCGCTGGGCAATGCCTTCGACGATAACGACGTGGCCGAGTTCCTGGCGCGGATCCGCCGGTTCCTGAACCTCCAGCCCGAGGACGAGATCGTCGTCGTCGCCGAGCCGAAGATCGACGGCCTGTCGGCTTCGCTGCGCTACGAGGACGGCCGCTTCGTGCAGGGCGCGACGCGCGGCGACGGCCGCGAGGGCGAGGACATCACCGCCAACCTGCGCACGATCGCCGATATCCCCGAGCGTCTTGGCCGGGGCGCGCCCGCCGTCTTCGAGGTGCGCGGCGAGGTCTACATGTCGCATGACGCCTTCGCCGCGCTCAACCGGGCGCAGGAAGCGGCCGAACGGCCGCCCTACGCCAATCCGCGCAACGCCGCCGCCGGGTCCCTGCGCCAGATCGACGCCGGCGTCACCGCCGGCCGCCAGCTCGGTTTCTTCGCCTATGCCTGGGGCGAGGTCAGCGCGCTGCCGGCCGACAGCCAGTCGGGCGTGCTGGACAGGTTGCGCAAGTGGGGCTTCCCGGTCCAGCCGTGGACCCGCCGTTGTGCCGGCCTGGACGAGATCCTGGCCTTCTACCGCGAGATCGCGGCGGCGCGGGCCGAACTGCGCTACGACATCGACGGCGTGGTCTACAAGGTCGACCGGCTGGACTGGCAGGACCGCCTGGGCGCCGTCAGCCGCTCGCCGCGCTGGGCCACGGCGCACAAGTTTCCAGCCGAGAAGGCGCAGACCCGGGTGCTCGGCATCGACGTCCAGGTCGGCCGCACCGGGGCGCTGACGCCCGTCGCGCGGCTGCAGCCGGTCACCGTCGGCGGTGTTGTCGTCTCCAACGCCACGCTGCACAACGAGGACTATATCGCCGAGAAGGACATCCGCATCGGCGACACGGTGGTGATCCAGCGCGCCGGCGACGTCATCCCACAGGTCCTGGAGGTGGTGATTGACCGGCGGCCGGCCGACGCGGCGACCTTCACGCCGCGCGAAACCTGTCCGGTCTGCGGCAGTCATGCCGTGCGCGAGGAAGGCGAGGCGATCCGGCGCTGCACCGGCGGCCTGATCTGCCCGGCCCAGGCGGTCGAGCGCTTGAAGCACTTCGTCTCGCGCGACGCCTTCGATATCGAGGGCCTCGGCAACAAGCAGATCCAGGCGTTCTGGGAGGAAGGCCTGGTTCGGCAACCGGCCGATATCTTCACGCTCGCCGACCGCGACGCGGCGGCCGAGGCCGGGCTCGCCGCGCGCGAGGGCTGGGGCGAGACGTCGGTCCGCAACCTCTTCAACGCCATCGCGGCGCGGCGCGAGATTTCCCTCGGCCGGTTCGTTCACGCCCTCGGCATCCGTCATATCGGCCAGGCCAACGCGGCGGTTCTGGCCCGCAACTACCAGTCGCTCGACGCGCTGCTGACCGGCATGCGCGATGCCGCGGATCAGGCCGGCGAGGCCTGGGAGGAGCTGCTGAATATCGAGGGTGTCGGCGAGATCGTCGCCCGGGCCGTGGTCGAGTTCTTCGCCGAAGCCCACAACCTGGAGGTCGTCGCGGCCTTGCGCGACGCCGGCGTCGACGTCCGGGACGAGGAAGCGCCGCGATCCGAGGGCTCGGTCGTCGCCGGCAAGACGCTGGTGTTCACCGGCACGCTCGAGATCATGACCCGTTCCGAGGCCAAGGCCCGGGCCGAATCGCTTGGCGCCAAGGTCGCCGGCTCGGTCTCGAAGAAGACCGACCTGGTGATCGCCGGCCCCGGCGCCGGCTCGAAGCTGAAGAAGGCCGAGGAGCTCGGCGTCGAGGTGATCAGCGAGGAAGACTGGCTGAAGTTGGTCGGCGCGGCGGGCTGACGCGGCACATCATCTGGCGGACGCGAGCGGCCGTAGCCCACCCATCCTCGTCATGCCGACGATATCCGCCGGCATCGCCGGCAAACCACCGCGCTTCAGAACCGCGCCACCCCGAAGGTGTTGGGGCGCACGGTGCGGGCCGCCGCGTCGGCCGTCGTGCGCAGCACCATCGACATCACCCGGCGCGAATCGCGCGGGTCGATCAGGCCGTCGTCCCAGAGCCGCGCGGTGGCGTAGAACGGCGTCGACCGGCTTTCATAGAGATCGACGACGCGCCGCTTCATCTCGGCGACCCGGGCCTCGGGCAGGGATTCTCCCTTCCGCTTCGCCGCCCCCTCCTGGACGATCGCCATCACGGTCGCCGCCTGTTCCGGGCCCATCACCGCGATCCGGTAGTTCGGCCAGCCGAAGATGAAGCGCGGCTCGTAGGCGCGGCCGCACATGCCGTAATTGCCGGCGCCGTAGGACGCGCCGATCATCAGCGTGAACTTCGGCACCGTGGCGTTGCTGACGGCCTGGATCATCTTCGAGCCGTGCTTGATCATGCCGCGCTGCTCGGACTGCTTGCCGACGATGTAGCCGGTGGTGTTCTGCAGGAACAGCAGCGGCGTGTCCGACTGGCAGCAGAGCTGGATGAATTGGGCGCCCTTGACCGCGCCGTCCTCGGTGATCGGCCCGTTGTTGCCGAGGATGCCGACGGCCATGCCGTCGACCTCGGCATGGCCGCAGACGGTGTGCGGATCGAACGCCGGCTTGAAGTCCAGGAAATCGGAATCGTCGACCAGCCGCGCGATCACCTCGCGGACGTCGTAGGGCTTGCGGTAGTCGGCCGGCACGATGCCGCACAGCTCGTCGATGTCGTAGCGCGGCGGCCGGGCCGCGGTCTCCGTTCCGGCCTGGTCCCAGTTCAGGTGCCCGACGATGTCGCGCACGATATCGACCGCCTCGGCGTCGCTGTCGGCGACGTATTCGGCCAGGCCCGAGGTGTGCGCATGCATGTCGGTGCCGCCCAGCTCCTCGTCGCTGGCGACCTCGCCTGTGGCCGCCAGCAGCAGCGGCGGGCCGGCCAGAAACGCCTTCGCCCGGCCGCGCACCATGACCACATAGTCGGACATGCCCGGCATGTAGGCGCCGCCGGCCGTGGACGAGCCGTGCACGACCGTGATCACCGGCAGGCCGGCGGCCGACAGGCGGGCCATGTTGTAGAACATCGAGCCGCCCTGGATGAAGGTGTCCGGCTCGTAGGCCAGCAGGTCGGCGCCGGCGCTCTCGACGAGCTGGATGAACGGCAGTTTGTTCTCCAGCGCGATTGCCTGCGCGCGCAGCAGCTTCTTGACGCCGAACGTGTGCAGGGCGCCGGCCTTGATGCCGCTGTCGCTGACCATCACCATGACGCGGGCGCCGGCGACGCTGCCGATGCCGGTGATCTGCCGGCCGCCGGAGATGTTCGCGTCGCCGTCGTCGTCGTAGGTCCGGTAGCCGGCGAGCGTCGACAGTTCCAGGAACGGCGCGCCCCGGTCGAGCAGCCGGTTCAGGCGGTCGCGCGGCAGGAGCTGTCCGCGCGTCTCGAAGCGCTTGCGGCTGCGTTCCGAATTCGCCCGGACCGCCGCTTCCAGACGCCGCATCTCGTCGACGGCGGCCAGCATGTCGCGGCGGTTGGCCTGGAACGCCTCGCTGCCGGTCTGGACCTGCGATTCCAGGGCCGGCATCAGTCCAGCGGCCGTGTCGCCGCCGTCAGCCAGGCCTGGCCGGCGGCGTCGATCTGCGCTGACAGGATGGCCCGGACGTCGGCGTGGTAGGTGTTCAGCCAGGCCTTCTCGTCGTCGCGCAGCATGGCCGGTTCGACCAAGTTCAGGTCGATCGGCGCGAAGGTGAGGGTCTCGAACGCCAGCATCGGGCGTTCGGCGTCGGGCATGTCGTCGGCCGGCACGACCGCCACCAGGTTCTCGATGCCGATGCCGTAGCCGTCCGTCTTGTAGTAGCCGGGTTCGTTGGACACGATCATGCCCGGCTGCAGCGCGACCGTGTTGCCGACCTTCGACACGCGCTGCGGCCCCTCGTGCACGCCGAGATAGCTGCCGACGCCGTGGCCGGTGCCGTGGTCGAAGTCGAGGCCGGCCTGCCACAGCGCCTGCCGGGCCAGCACGTCGATCTGCGAGCCCGTGGTGCCCTCGGGGAAGCGGCAGGTGGCGATGGCGATATGGCCCTTC
>JANQKO010000266.1 GCA_028281075.1 Alphaproteobacteria bacterium
TTCTTGTGGATGTCCATTCGGCTCTCCTTGGAAATCGATGCGTTAGCAACATCAGCTTCCTCGGTCGGGGCCGAATGGGCAACCTATTGACAGATCACAGCTAGGCAGTGCGGGCGAGCGGCCCTAGAATGCGCGGCGGGGAGTAACCGGCCTTTGCGTAACACCGACAATCACTGGTCCGACGACATCTTCGCCGTGCTGCGCGACCACGGCGTGGCGCAGGTCGCCTATGTGCCCGACGCCGGGCACAGCCGGCTGATCGACCGCTGCATCGCGTCGAACGAGATCACGACGGTGCCGCTGACCACTGAAGAGGAAGGCATGGCGCTGCTCGGCGGCGCCTGGCTCGGCGGTCAGCGCGGCGCCATGCTGATGCAGAGCAGCGGCGTCGGCAACTGCATCAACATGCTGGCCTTCACCAGGACCTGCCGCTTCCCGCTGCTGATGCTGGTGACCATGCGCGGCCAGTGGGGCGAGTTCAATCCCTGGCAGGTGCCCATGGGGCAGGCGACGCCCGACGTGCTGGAACTGTCGGGCGTGATCACCTTTCCCGTCGACGAGCCCTCGCGCATGGGCGAGACGGTCGAGGCCGCCGCCCGCATGGCCTTCGAGGGGCCGGCCGCCGTCGCCGTGCTGATCTCGCAGCGCGTGATCGGCGCCAAGAGCTTCGGCAAGTAGGGGGCGGGGCCATGGACCGGAACCGGGCCGAGAATTATCCGCTGCGCCGCCGCGACGTCGCTGCGCGCCTGCTGGCCGACCGTGGCGACATGCTGGTGGTCGGCGGCCTGGGCGCGCCGGCCTGGGACATCACGGCGGCCGGCGATAGCCCGCTCAACTTCCCACTCTGGGGCGCCATGGGCGGTGCCGCGGCGATCGGCCTCGGCCTGGCGCTGGCGCGGCCCGAGCGGCGCGTGCTGGTGCTGACCGGCGACGGCGACATGCTGATGGGCGTCGGCTCGCTCGCCACGATCGCGGCGCAACGCCCGGCAAACCTGGCCATCGTCGTGCAGGACAACGAGCGCTACGGCGAGACCGGCATGCAGACGACGCATACGGCCCACGACGTCGACCTCGCCGGCATGGCCGCCGCCGCCGGCTTCCCCGTGACCGGCCGGGTGGCGGACGAGGCCGAGTTCGCCGCCGCGATCCCGGTGATCCGCGCGGCCCCGGGCCCGGTGTTCTACAACGTCAAGATCCGCGCCGAGATGCTCGATTTCGTCATGCCGCCCAAGGACGGCGCGCACCTGAAGGACCGCATGCGCATCGCGCTCCTTGGCCCCGACGCGGTGGTCTGAGGCAAAGGCGTATCATCACGAGGGCCGTGGCCCCCGTGATGACTACCAAACTTAATCCTTGTCAGTCGCGCGGCTGCGGCACGATGCGCAGGTACGGCTTCGGCGCTTCCCAGCCGCCGGGGAACTTCTCCCTGGCTTCCTCGTCGGAGACGGCGGGCACGATGATCACGTTCTCGCCCTGCTTCCAGTTCACCGGCGTCGCCACCTTGTGCCTGGCCGTCAACTGGCAGGAATCCAGGACCCGCAGCACCTCGTCGAAGTTCCGGCCGGTGCTCATCGGATAGGTGAGCTGCATCTTGATCTGCTTGTCCGGGCCGATCAGGAACACCGTGCGCACGGTGGCGTTGTCGACGGCGGTCCGGCCTTCCGAGGTCTCGCCGGCGCCTTCCGGCAGCATGTCGTAGAGCTTCGCCACCTTCAGCTCGGGATCGCCGATCATCGGATAGTTCACGGCGTGGCCCTGGGTCTCCTCGATGTCCTTCGACCATGCCTTGTGGTTGTCGACCGGGTCGACGCTGAGGCCGAGGATCTTGCAGCCGCGCTTGTCGAACTCGGACTTCAGCCCGGCCATGTAGCCGAGCTCGGTCGTGCAGACCGGCGTGAAATCCTTCGGATGCGAGAACAGGATGGCCCAGCCGTCACCGATCCAGTCGTGGAAGTCGATGGTGCCTTCGGTGGTGTTGGCGCTGAAATTGGGGGCTTCACTGCCGATACGGAGTGTCATGCGTCCTCTCCCTCTGATCTGCGGTCGAAATCATGCCCGATACCCGGCGCCGGGCCGGGGAAACGCGCGCCAGGTGCGCGCCTTCGCGCACCTACGCTACACCCGATCGACGCCGCGCTCACTCACCTATGCAGGTAGGCGCGGGGCCGCGGAATATCCAGCTAGTTGACGACCACCCAGCGCAGATTGAAGAAATTGTCGGCCCGCTGCACCAGGTCGACCTTCTCCTTCGCGCCCCAGGCCAGCGACTGCTGGTGCAGCGGGATATGGCCGACCGCGCGCTTGTGGATGGTGAAGGCTTCGTTGATCATCGCCTGCCGCCGCGCCGGGTCCAGCTCGCGGCCGATCGCGGCCACCAGCGCGTCCGTGCGGGCATCCGAATAGCCGCCGAAGTTCCACGAGCCCAGCCGTTTTTCCTTGTTCGGTGTCGACATCAGGAAGCGCAGCGGATGGTGCGCGTCATAGGTGCCCGAGGTCCAGCCGAGCAGGTAGAAGCTGGTGTCGAGGTTCCGCAGCTTCTTGAAATACTGCGCCTTCGGCATGGCGTTGAGCCGGACGCGGACGCCGACCTTGGCCAGCATCGAGACCACGGCCTTGCAGATCGCCTCGTCGTTGACATAGCGGTTGTTCGGGCAGTCCAGGCCCAGTTCGAAACCGTCGCCATAGCCGGCCGCGGCGAGACCGTCTCGGGCGGCGGCCGGATCGTAGGCGTAGCGGTCGTTCAGCGCCGGATCGAAACCGTTGATGCCCGGACCGATCATCAGGCCGGTCGGCGTCGCCTGGCCGCGCATCAGCTTGCTGTTGACGGCGTCGACGTCGATCGCCTGGTACAGCGCCTTGCGGACCCGCACGTCCTTCAGCGGGTTCCGGCCCTTGACGTCGGAATAGATCAGCTCGTCGCGGCTGACGTCCATGCCGAGGAAGATCGTGCGCAGCTCCGGCCCGCTCAGCAGCTTGACGCCCGGCGTCTTGACGATGCGGTCCATGTCCTGCACCGGCACCGGATAGACCATGTCGGTCTCGCCCGACAGCAGCGCGGCGACGCGCGTGGCGTCGGCCGTGATCGGCGACACCGTGGCCCTGGTCAGGTTGTGCTCGGGCGTGTCCCACCAGGCGCCGTTGGCCGCCAGCTCGGTGCGCACGTCCTGCTCGCGCGCGGTGATGCGGAACGGCCCCGTGCCGTTGGCATGCGTGGTGGCATGGTTCTGCACGTCGCGCCGCACGCTGGCCGCGTCCGTCGCCTTGTTCTCCGCCGCCCAGCTCGCCGACATGATCAGCCAGTTGGAGATTTCCTCCGGCAGGATCGGCGCCGGACCGTTGGTGACGACGTCGACGGTCAGATCGTCGACCACCTTCACCGCGCGGATCGAGCCCACCATCGAGCGGATGCCCGAGCCCTCGGCGCTGGCGCGCTCGAACGAGAACTTCACGTCCTCGGCCGTGAACGGCCGGCCGTCATGGAAGGTGACGCCGGCGCGCAGCGTGAAGCGCCAGACGTCGGCGCCGGTCGATTCCCAGCGCGTCGCCAGGGCCGGCTCCAGCGCCAGGTCCCGGCCCCGGCGCAGCAGGCCTTCGTAGACGTTGCCCAGGAAGCCGAGCGTCAGGCCCTCGGCCAGGCCGTGCGGATCGAGTGTCGCCGCGTCGCCCTTCGACGACCAGCGGAAGCTCTCGGCCTGCGCGCCGCCGGCCAGAAGTCCGAGCGCCAGCGCGGCCGCCATCGTTCTCGTGTACATGGCCACAAGCCCCCTGTATCGCAGTCCCCAAGAAATCAGGTGTGGACCTTGATGCCACCACTCCCGGCGGCGTCGGTCAATGCGCTCAGCATGTCCGCCACGGTCTCGCGCGGTAAATTCCGCGTGATGAAGACGATGCGGCTGCGCCGGTCCTCGCCGGGCCAGGCGGCAAGCGTCACCGGCGGATGGAACAGGTGCTGGACGCCGTGGATCACCACCGGCTTGTCGGTCTCGACCAGGTTCAGCAGGCCCTTGACCCGCAGCAGGTCGTCGCCGCGATAGGTCGCCAGCAGCTCCATCCAGGTCGCCAACGCCTGCCAGGACAGCGGCTCGTCGAAATACATGCAGAAGGCGCGGATGCTGTCGTCGTGCCGGTTGACGTCGTTGTGGTCATGTTCATGGTCATGGCCGTGATCATGATCGTGCGCGTCACCGTCGCCATAGGCCTCTTCCTTCAGCCAGCGGCGCACGTCCAGGCTCTTGGTCTCGGGATTGTAGAGGCCGGCGTCGAACAGATCAGCCGGCTCGATCTCGCCGTGCCGGACCCGATGCACGCTGACGGCCGGGTTGAGCTGCCGCAGCCGGTCGGCGAGTGCCGTCATGCCGGCTTCGTCCGCCAGGTCCGACTTGGTGATCAGCACGCGGTCGGCGACGGCGGCCTGCTTCACCGCCTCGACGTGGTTGTCCAGCGTCGCGTCGCCGTTCACGGCGTCGACCGTGGTGATCACGCCGTCCAGGCGATAGCGCATGACCAGAAACGGATCGGCCATCAGCGTGTGCAGGATCGGCGCCGGGTCGGCCAGGCCCGTGGTCTCGATGACGAGCCGGCGGAACTCCGGCACCTCGTTCTTGACCCGGCGGATATAGAGGTTGCGGAGCGTGTCGACCAGCTCGCCGCGGATCGTGCAGCAGAGGCAGCCGCTGCTCATCAGCATGACGTCGTCGTCCGACTGCTCGACCAGCGCGTTGTCGATGCCGATCTCGCCGAACTCGTTGATCACCACGGCCGTGTCGGCCATGTCGGCATGCCGCAGCAGCCGGTTCAGCAGCGTCGTTTTGCCGCTGCCCAGAAAGCCGGTGATCACCGACACCGGCAGCAGTTCGTCTGGCGTTTCCATGACCCTCAGCCTATAGCACAGACGCACCGTTGTTGCGCGCCAACGCGATTCCGCAAATGCCGTGCCTGACGCCCCTGGATGCCCGGATCAAGTCCGGGCATGACGGATAAGGTATTGATTTCTCAACAATATCGTCATTGCCGGGCTTGACCCGGCAATCCAGGGCCACGGAGCACCATCACGCATCCACGCCCGTGACGTGCCGGCCGGCGATGTAGCCGAAGGTCATGGCCGGGCCGATGGTGATGCCGGCGCCGGGATAGGTGCCGCCCATGACGCTCGCCATGTCGTTGCCGGCCGCGTAGAGGCCCGGGATCGGCGCCCCGTCGTCGCGCAGCACCTGGGCGTGCCGGTTGGTGCGCAGGCCGATGAAGGTGCCGAGTTCGCCCGGCACCATGCGCAGGCCGTAGAACGGCGGCGTCGCCAGCGGCGCGACGCAGGGGTTGGGGCCGTGCTTCGGATCGCCGTTGAAATGGTTATAGGCGTTGTTGCCTTTATGGAACTCCGGGTCCCGCCCCTGCGCCGCGGGGCCGTTGAAGCGCGTGACGGTGGCGGTCAGGCCGTCGCCGTCGATGCCCAGTTTCGCCGCCAGCTCGGCCAGCGTCCGGCCGCGCTCGACATAGCCCGAGCGCAGGTGCGGACCTAGCCGGCCGGGCGCCGGCGGCGCCGCGCCCAGGCCGTAGCGGCGGATCGCCCGGTGGTCGGTGATCAGGTAGGCCTCGATCCGGTCGTCGTCGCGGCAGGCCTCGAACATGCCCGGCACGAAGTCGTGATAGGAGTCGGCCTCGTTGGCGAAACGCCGGCCGTGGCGGTCGACGGCGATCACGCCGGGCTTGCCGCGGTCGACGAAATGCGGGAAGGGCGCCGTGCCGCCGTTCGGCTGCGGCACCAGCGAGACCGGCGTCCAGGCCGCCGGGTGCACCGCGTCGTTGGCGAAGCCGGCGCCCGCTGCCTGCGCCAGCCGCACGCCGTCGCCGGTATTGGCCGCGGGCGGCAGCGAGGTGTGGTTCTTGCCGGCCCGGACATGGTCGTAGTGCCGGGCCTTCAACTCGGCGCTCTGCGGGAAGCCGCCGGCCGCCAGCACCACGCCCCGGCGGGTCCGTACCTCGGTCTCGACGCCGTCCCGGTCGACGATGGCGCCGGTTACCTTGCCGTCCTCGGTCAGCAGGCGCGTCAGCGGCGACGACAGCCAGAGCGGCAGGTCTTGCTCGAAGGCGGTCAGCGCCATGCGGGCGATCAGCGCGTTGCCGTTGGCGATCCGCGTGCCGCGGGGAAAGCGCAGCCGGTCCATGGCGTGCCGGGCCATGATCCGCGCGACGTAGGCGGCCGAGCGGATCGAGCGCGTCATGTTCAGGAGATGCGGCAGGTCGTCCCGGCCGACCATCATGCCGCCCATGATCGTCATCGTCCTGAGCGGCGCCCGCAACTGCCGGAAGCGGTCGCCCAGCAGGCGGCCGTCGAACTGGTCGGGCAGCAGCGAGCGACCGCCGTTCGCGCCCCCCGGCAGGTCCGGATGGTAGTCGGCCCAGTTGTCCATCAGCGTGTAGCGCACGTGGCTGTGGCGCTCGAAGAAGTCGAGCATGGGCGCCCCATGGGCGATAAACGCCTCGGCCTTGTCGCGGTCGAGCCGGTTGCCGACCTCGTTCTGCAGATAGGTCAGCGCGTCCTCGGGCGTGTCGGCGATGCCCGCTTTCCTGGCGTGGCTGGTGCCGGGAATCCAGATCACGCCGGCGGAATAGGCCGTGGTGCCGCCGAACGCGGGCGCCTTCTCGGTCAGGATCACCTCGGCGCCGTGATGCGCCGCGGTCAGCGCCGCCGCGAAGCCGCCGGCGCCCGACCCCACCACCAGAACGTCGCAATCCACATGGCCGTTTCCCGCCATCGACACCCCTCCGTACATCTGATCTTTTGCCGGCTATCCTGCACAAAGCCGCCGGCGTTGCACGCGGGAAAAATGCGCGCTAGGCATGTGGCGACATGCCCGCGGCGATGATCTTCGACGGACCGGCGGACGCCCGCCTGACGCTGGCGCTGGCGCACGGCGCCGGCGCGCCGATGGACAGCCCGTTCATGGACGCCTTCGCCGCCGGCATCGCCGCGCGCGGCTATCGGGTGGCGCGTTTCGAGTTTCCCTACATAGCGGAACGGCGGGAAACCGGCCGCAAACGGCCGCCCGACCGGCAGCCGGTGCTGCTGGAGACCTGGCGCGAGGTGATCGCGGCGCTGGGGCCCGGAAACCTGGTTATCGGCGGCAAGTCCATGGGCGGCCGCATGGCGAGCCTGGTCGCCGACGACGCGGGCGTGCGGGGCCTCGTCTGCCTCGGCTATCCCTTTCATCCGCCGGGCAGGCCGGAGAAGACCCGCACCGCGCATCTGGAGGCGCTGGCGACGCCCTGCCTGATCGTCCAGGGCGAGCGCGATCCCATGGGCACGTGGGCGGATGTCGCGGGCTACCGGCTGGCGCCGTCGATCACGCTCCGCTGGCTGCCCGACGGCAACCACGACCTCAAGCCCCGCAAGGCCTCCGGCCATACCGAGGCCGGGAATTGGGCCGACGGCATCGCCGCCGTTGCTGATTTCCTGGACCGCTTGTGAGGCCGGGCGGCGCCCGCTGAAGCCACCCAGGTCGTCATCCTGGCGGAGCCTGTCCCAGCGCAGGCCGGGGGCAGGATCTATTCTTGTTGTTTTTCAACAGGCTACGATGCCGCTGGATGCTGGCCTGCGCCAGCATGACGACTTCTTTTTGCGTCGCGGGTAATTCATTCACACGCTCTCGGGATGACGTAGGGCATTGATATCAAATCAAAACCTCACCCCGAGGCGCGCCCGCCGGGGCGTGTCTCGAAGGGTGGACCATCGGCCTCGGATGTGAACGAGAAGGCGGGAGCGCCTAGAGGGTCATGTTGCGGGCGCGGACGGCGCGTTCGATGGCGGCGGCGGCCAGGCGGTCGACGTCGAGCCGCTCGCGCAGCATCTGCAGCAGGCGCATTTCCTCCTGCTCGACATGCAGGTCGGCCGCCGCGATCTCGCAGCCCAGCGCATAGGCGGTCTCGCTGAGCTTCGCCGGCAGCGAGCCGGTGATCAGGTCCAGCACGCCGTCGAGGCCGCCGTCCTTGGCCAGCCGGCCGGCGCAGTCCTCGGCGATCTCCACCAGCTCGTCGCTGTTGAAATCCCGGAACACCGGCAGGTTCTGCACCATGTCGCCGATCCGCTTCAGCTCGCGGTCGGTCATGTCGCTGTCGGCCGCCGACATCAGCACCATGACGTGGATGAGGGCGGCATGCGGACTCAACAGATCGTCGCTCATAAGGCTCTCCTGGACGAAGTTTGGCCGCAACATATGAACGTCGCGCGTTCGCGACAAGAAGTATCGCTTACGCCGTCTCGCCGTTCAGGAAAGCCGTGGTGCCGGCGATGGCCTCGGCCAGGCCGACCCGGTTGATCTCGACGCCGTCCGGGAAGGCCGTGGTCAGCCGGGTCGGCGTGCGCGCGTCCAGCATGACGAAGACCCCGGCATCGTCGGTCCGCCGCAGCAGCCGGCCATAGGCCTGCTTCAGCCGCAGGCGCGTGATCATGTCGTCATAGGCGCTGCCGCCGAAAGCCGCCTTGCGGGCCCGGTGCAGCAGGTCGGGCCGGGGCCAGGGCACCCGGTCGAAGACGATCAGCCGCAGCGACCGGCCCGGCACGTCGACGCCGTCGCGCACGGCATCGGTGCCCAGCAGGCAGGAATCCGTCTCGGCCCGGAAGATGTCGACCAGCGTGCCGGTGTCCATGGCGTCGACATGCTGCGCCAGGAGCGGGATGCCGGCGGCGTCCAGCGGCCCGGCGATGCGCTGATGGACCGCGCGCAAGCGCTGGATCGCCGTGAACAGGCCGATGGCGCCGCCGCCCGCCGCCCGGAACAGCTCGCGATAGGCGGCGGCCACCTGGTCGGCGTCGTTGCGCTGCACGTCGGTGACGATGAACACCCGGGTGCGGCCGGCATAATCGAACGGCGAGGCCAGGTTCGCGCGCCGCGCCGGCCGCGGCAGGTGCAGGGCGCCGGTGCGCACCTCCGCCGAGGTCCAGTCGTCGGGCGCGTCGGGCGGGTTGTCGCGCAGCGTCGCCGAGGTCACCAGCACGCCGTGGGCGCGGCTCAGCAGCTCGCCGGCGAACGGAATCGTCGGGTCGACCCAGTGCCGGTACATGCCGATATCGGATTCGCGGCCGTCGCTGCGGCTGACGCCGAACCAGTCCACGAACGCGGCGGGCGTGTCGCCGCCGAGCTGGCGCAGCATCTGCCGCCAGGCGCCGATCACCATCCCGGCCCGGCGTTTCAGGCCGCGCACGCCGGCCTCGATGCGCACGCGCGTGGCCGTGTCGAGCTCGTCGGCCTCGTCGTCCAGGCGCGCGGCCAGCCGCTGCATCAGCTCGGTCATCGGCCGCTCCAGGTCCGCCAGCGCCTCGCCCAGCGTCGCCGCGGCGTCGCGCAGGCCCGGCACCGGCTCGCCGGTCGCGCATTCCAGGTCGTAGCGGCTGTCGGGATTGTCGCTGCGGGCCAGCACCTGGGCGCGGACATGATCGAGGAAGGTCTCGGTCGGTCCGACCGGCGCGCCCTCGGCCAGGCGCTTCAGCCAGCCGTCCGCCGGCAGCACGCGCGCGGCCCGCTGCACCGCGTCGAGCGCCCGTTCGGCGGCCTCGTTGCCGGCCGCCAGGTCGCCGATCCGGCTCGCCAGGCCGCGCGCCCGGCCGCCGCGCCGGCCGGCCTCGCTGCCCAGCAGCCAGCGCCGCATCTCGGCGCTCTCGCTGCCGCTCAGATGCGCGCCGAAGGCGCTGTCGGCGGCGTCGAAAACGTGATGGCCCTCGTCGAAGACGTAGCGCAGCGGCAGGTGGTGGTCCTCGCCGCCCAGCACCGCCTGCACCATGACCAGCGCGTGGTTGGCGATGACGATATCGGCCGAGCGGGCCTTGCGGATGCCGCGCTCGATGAAGCATTTGCGGTAGTGCGGGCAGGCCGAATAGATGCATTCGCCGCGATGGTCGGCCAGCGCCAGCGTGCGGTTCTTTCCCAGCAGGCCGATCAGCCAGGACGGAAAGTCGCCGCCGGTCATGTCGCCGCCGCGGGTATGCGCGGTCCAGCGCGCCATCAGGCCGGCGGCGACGGTGTCGGCCGGCCGGCCGCCGACGGCCTTTACCGCGTCCTCCAGGTTCAGGACGCAGAGATAGTTCTCCCGGCCCTTGCGGACGACGGTCTTGGCGGTCTTCGCCGTCGGCGAGGGATAGAGCCGGTCCAGCTCCTGGTCGACCTGGCGCTGCAGGTTGCGGGTGTAGGTCGAGATCCAGACGGTGCCGTCGTTGTGCTCGGCCCAGAGGCTGGCCGGCGCGATATAGCCCAGCGTCTTGCCGACGCCGGTGCCGGCCTCGGCCAGCACCATGTTCGGCGCGCCGGCGACGTCGCGCGGCGCGAAGGCGGCGGCCGCGGCGGCGGCATAGTCTGACTGCTGCGGCCGCGGCTCGGCGTCCCGGCGCAGCAGCGCCGCCAGCCGCGCCCGGGCCTCGTCCTCGCCCACGGCCGCGTCGCCGGGCGGCGCCGGCGGCGCGGGTTCGTCCCAGGTCGGCAGCCGGTTCCAGACATCGAGGCCATTGAACGGGCCGGTGTTCTTGCGCGGCGGGCCCAGCGCCGTGGTCACGGCCTCGCCCCAGAGCCAGCCGGCCTGGCGCATGGCGGCGGCGATGGCGGCCGCGTTGTCCTGATCCGGCAGGCCGGCGGCGAGTATCCGCAGCAGGTGTTCGGATGCTTGCAATAGCGTCAGCGCGGCCTGCTCGGGACCGACCGGTGGCGGCAGGCCCAGCGCGGCCGCCAGCCCGCCCGGCGTCGGCAGGCAGAACCGGGCCGGCAGCACGAAGGCGAACAGCTCCAGCAGGTCGTAAGCGGGGAAGCGGGGGATACCCAGCCGCCGGGCAACGGTGCGCCCATGACAGACCAGCGGCGGCGTCCGCTGCAGCCGCCCGGGCACGGCCTGCGGCGCCAGGTCCTCGACCTCGCCGTCGGGGCTGAGCCAGACCGCCTGGCGCGGCCCGACGATCAGGGCGGGGGCGTCCGGCGGCGCAACGCGCGAGCGCGGGTCTTCGGCGGGGTCCGGCATGGGCGGACTATAGCCCGATAATCCTCCGATGCGCCGCCGGGTCGGACGTTGACGCCGGTCGCGGCTGCGTTATGGTGCGCCCCGCGAATCATTCGGAACCGACCGCCCATGCCAGATGCCGCCGACATCGCGTTGCAAAGCAACGCCTGGCCGTTCCAGGAGGCCCGCAAGCTGCTCGACCGGCTGCGGGACGGTGCGCCCGCGAAGGGTTACGTGCTGTTCGAGACAGGCTACGGGCCGTCGGGCCTGCCGCATATCGGCACCTTCGGCGAGGTCGCGCGCACCAGCATGGTGCGCCACGCCTTCGCGCAGCTCTCGGACCTGCCGACCCGTCTGTTCGCCTTCTCCGACGACA
>JANQKO010000269.1 GCA_028281075.1 Alphaproteobacteria bacterium
AATTACTCCCGACCCAAAAGAAGCCGTCATGCTGGCGCAGGCCAGCATCCAGCGGCATCGCAACCTGTCGAAAAACAACAAACGTGGATCCTGGCCTTCGCCAGGATGCCAACCTGGGTGGCTGCGGTGCGATTCTTTCACAGGCTCTCAGGGCGAGGCTTCTAGGGACTGCCTCTACTAATCTCCCGCGCGAAGAAATCCACCGGCTTCCCGCTCCCCCGTCGTCATGCCGGCGGCGGCCGGCATCCATGGGCTTCGCGGGCAAGCGCCGCGCCGGCGGTCGGGGGCCCATGCATGGCGGCCCCCGGCCTGCGCCGGGGCGGGCTCCGCCGCCATGACCGTGGCGGGAGACCGTCGCCAGTGCGGGACCCAGAAGACATTGCCGTTCGACGGGCGGTCAGTCCCATGGATGCCGGCCGCCGCCGGCATGACGATTGGGGGCGGACCTTCGGCGCATTCTTCACGGCCGCGCGGACCGGCATGACCGTGGTCCGGGATGAATGACAAACCGCCCGGACTTTTGCCCCGTTTACTCAGTATGAAGATAAGTCGTTGAATTCAAAGGATCCCTCATCCTGAGGAAGCCCCGATAGGGGCTGTCTCGAAGGATCATCAGCCGCGATATCGGATCATTTCAACAGCCTGCTAGAAAGCGGGCGGACGACGCCGCCGTCGTTCGCCATGTGTCCCCGCTTGCGCTACACTGTCGGCTGACGGGCGCCATGGCGAGACCGCCCGGCTTGATACCGATCAACGACGGCGGCGCCCGGCTGCCGCCATCTGATGGCGGTCAGATCGAGGGAATGCTCACATGCGCATCGGGGTCCTGACAGGCGGCGGCGACGTGCCGGGCCTGAACGTCTGCGTCAAGGCGATCGTCAAGTCGGCCGCCGAACGCGGCTGGCAGGTCATCGGCTTCCGCCGCGGCTGGTCGGGACCGCTGAACTGCAATCCCGAGAACGACGCGCCGCTGGGCGAGTGGATGCAGGCGTTGAGCGAGGAGGACGTGCGCAGCATCGACCGCGAGGGCGGCACCTTCCTGCATACCTCGCGCACCAATCCCGGCAGGGTGCGGGCCGACGGCGTGCCGGACTTCCTGGCCGGCCACTTCCCGCCGGACCAGGACAAGGGTCTGGTCGACTGCACGCCGCATATCCTTGGCCTGCTGGAACGGCTGCGCATCGACGCGCTGCTGCCGATCGGCGGCGACGACACGCTGTCCTATGCCGCGCGCCTGTCGTCGGCGGGCGTGCCGGTGGTGGCGATCCCGAAAACCATGGACAACGACGTCTACGGCACCGATTACTGCATCGGCTTCTCGACCGCCGTCACGCGCTCGATCGACTCGATCCATGCGCTGCGGACGACGACCGGCAGCCATGAGCGCATCGCCGTGGTCGAGCTGTTCGGCCGCAACAGCGGCGAGACCGCCCTGCTGGCGGGCTACCTGTCGGACGCCGACCGCGTGGTGATCAGCGAGGTCGCCTGCGACGCCGGCAGGCTGGCCGAGATGCTGCTGCAGGACCGCAGCGCCAACCCCAGCCGCTATGCCATGCTGGTGGTCTCGGAAGGCGCGCGGCTGATCGGCGGCGACGTCATCGAGCGCGGCGAGGCCGACGCCTACGGGCACCGTAAGCTGGGCGGCATCGGCCAGATCCTGGGCGAGCGGCTGAAGGAGCTGACGGGCGTCGGCATCGTCGGCCAGCAGCTCGCCTACCTCATGCGCTCCGGCCCGCCCGACAGCCTCGACCGCATGGTCGCGGCCTCGTTCGGCCACCTCGCCGTGCAGCAGGCCGCGGCGCGCCGGTTCGGCGTCATGGTCGCCATGCAGGACGGCAAATACACGACCGTTCCGGTCGATTCATGCCTGAAAGGGCCGAAGCACGTCAATGTCGATGCTTTCTACGATGCCGAGAGCTACCGGCCCAAGGTGCCGGACATGACCGGCAAGCCGATGTTCCTCTACTGATCGCCCGGGTCGTCGAACGGCTCGCGGGTAATGCGGTCGCCCTTGCGGTAGGTCAGGATCACCAGCAGCACCGCGGCCGCGGCCAGCGCCAGCACGACGAAGACGAACGGCACGAAGGACTGCACGTGCAGCTTCATGCCGCCCAGCACATAGAACGCGACCGCGATCACGACCCAGATCAGCCAGTGCAGCGGCTTGCCGATGAAGATCTCCTTCACGACGGCGCGCCCCGCCGCTGCCCGGCCGGATCGGCCGCCGCCCGCCGCCGCGACAGATAGAAGCCGCCCATCGCGGCGGCGCCGGCCAGCACGAAGACATGACCCGGAATGCCGAAGGGGTCGGCCTGCGGCGGCACGAACATCAGCACGGTGACGCCCAGCATCAGCATCCGGCCCATGGCGCCGACGGGACCGCGATACCAGCCCTCCAGCGCCACCGACAGCGCCCAGACCCCGATCAGCACGGCGACCGTCGAATAGAGCGTCAGCCACAACGGCCCCTCGAACACCAGGCTCGGGTTATAGACGAAGGCGAACGGCACGATGTATTTGGCGATGCCGATGCGGGCCGACTCCACCGCCGTCTCCATCGGCCGGCTGCCGGCGATGGCCGCGGCCGCAAACGACGCCAGCGCCACCGGCGGCGTGATGGTCGAGACGACGCCGAAATAGAAGGCGAACAGGTGCGCCGAGATCGGCACCACGCCGATCTCGATCAGCGCCGGCACGATCAGCGCCGCGACCGTGATGTAGACGGCCGTCGTCGTCATGCCCATGCCGAGGATGATCCCGGCGATGGCGGTCAGCACCAGCAGCACGAACAGGTGGCCGCCGGCGAGATCGATCGCCGAATTGGTGAACTTCAGGCCGAGGCCGGAGGTGAAGACCGAGCCGATGATGATGCCGGCGCAGGCGCAGGCCACGGTCACCGGCACCGTCGCCCGCACGCCGGACTCCAGCGCCGCCAGCAGGTCGGCGGCGCTCATCCGCGTGCCCTTGTTGACGAAGGACAGCGCCACCAGCGTCAGGATGCTCCAGAATGCCGACAGCATCGGCGTGTAGCCGACGCCCAGCAGGCCGACCAGCACGGCCAGCGACAGCAGCAGGTGCCAGCCGCCGGCCAGCACCTCGAAGAAGGCCGGCAGGCGGGATTTCTCGATCTTCTCGATGCCGTATTTCTCGGCCTCGAAATGCACCATGAAGTAGATGGTGACGAAGTAGAGGAAGGTCGGGATCACCGCCGCGACGATGACCCAGAGATAGCTGACCTGCAGGAACTCGGCGATGATGAAGGCCGCCGCGCCCATGATCGGCGGCGTGATCTGGCCGCCGGACGAGGCGCAGGCCTCGACCGCGCCGGCGAATTTCGGCCGGTAGCCCAACCGCCGCATCAGCGGGATCGTGAACGAGCCGGTCGTCACCACGTTGGCGACGGCCGAGCCCGAGACCGTGCCCATGAAGGCGCTCGCCACCACCGAGGCCTTGGCCGGCCCGCCGGCGCGGTGCCCGGTCAGCGAGATCGCCAGGTCGATGAAGAAGCGGCCGGCGCCCGAGCGCAGCAGGATCGCACCGAACAGGATGAACAGCAGGATATAGGTCGAGGCGACGAAGATCGGAATGCCGTAGATGCCTTCCGAGCGCAGGAAGATCAGGTCGATGTATTTCACGAACGAGGTTGGCGGCCCGTAAAGAATGCCGAAGAAATGCGGGCTGTAGAGCGCGTGCGTGATGAAGAACGCGGCCACCAGCACCATGGCGATGCCGACCGTGCGCCGCGTCGCCTCCAGCACCAGCAGGATCATGGCGGTGCCGACATAGACGTCCGACGGCGCCAGATCGCCCTGGCGCATGTGGAAGGCCTGGATGTCGTAGAGCGTGTAAATCTGCACGAACAGGCCGACGCCGATCAGGCCCATGTCGGCGATGAAGCCGAGCACCCGCCTGGCGTTGCCGGCGCCGTCCGCCCGCAGCAGCGGCTCGTGCATGCTGGCCCGGAACAGCGGGTTCAGCAGGATCGCCAGCACCAGCATCACCGTCAGGTGGGTGCCGCGGAAGGCCCGCGTCTCCGGCGTGCCGAAGGCGGCGACGTAGAGATGGAACAGCGCCAGCGCGACGCTCAGGATCGACGCGGTGATCGCGAGCACGCGCGCCAGGTTCATGCGCTCGTCGCGCAGCACCGTTTCGAGCAGCGAGAAGGTCTTGACCTCCTGATACTCGATGCGGTCGGCGGTGCCGGCCATGCTTCGCCGCCCCCGGTCTAACGGCCGTTCGGAAAGGCGCCCGTCGGCGCGACCGGACCAGCCGGCGCGCCGACGCCCGACCGGTTACTGCTGCTTGACGCCCTGCTCGTCGTAGTAGCGCTGGGCGCCGGGGTGGATCGGCACGGCGGCGCCGAGCAGCGCGTTCTCCAGCTTCACGTCGTTCCAGACCTTCTTCACCTTGACGAATTCACCGTGGTTGTCCCACAGCGTCTTGGTGATGTCGTAGACGATGTTCTCGGGCAAGTCCTTGTTGACGACCAGGATCGTGACGACGCCCAGCGTCGGCACGTCGGCGGCCATGTTCTCGTACGCCGTGGCCGGGATCACCGTCTTGATGTAGCCGGGATTGTCCGACATGAACTTGGACATGATCTCGGACTCAACGCCCAGGAAGCGCACGCCCGGATTGAAGTTCAGGTCGATCAGCGAGGCCTGCGGCACGCTGGTCATGGCCATGAAGGCATCGATATGGCCGTCCTTCATCAGGCCCACCGAGTCGTTGTAGGATACGTGGTGCACCGTGCCGCCGGCCTTCTTGATGCCGTCCATGCTGATGCCGTAATAGCTCAGCAGCAGTTCGGCGGCGGCAAAGCCCGACCACTTCGCCAGCCCGGGGCTGATGTTCTTGTTCTTCAGGTCGGCGTAGGACGTGATGTCGGAATCGCGCGGCACCGCGGTCTGGAAGGCGCCGGGATAGAGCGTCGCCAGGTGCCGGATGTTCGGCTGCGCCTTGTTGAACTTACCCTGGCCCTTGAAGCCGTTGTAGGACGTGTGCGCGTAGCTCCAGCCGATCTCGGCCTCGCGCTTGTTGACGTCCAGCAGGTTGCCGACGCCGCCGCCCGGACCGTTCGACGTGGCGATGCCCGACACTTCCTTGCCCAGCACCTCCGAAATCTTGGCGCCGAGCGGATACCAGCTCCCGCCGGCCGGCCCCGACACCATGCGGATGAACTCGTCGGCATTCGCGGTCGTCGCCGCCAACGCGAGCGATGCCGCCAGAATCGCTGTTTTTCCGAGTTGACGCATCTGTCTCCCTTTCAACCTCTTGCCGCCGGCGTTCCGGCGCCGGCGCCGATTTCTACACTACTGCCGCCGCCGGATTTGCCGGCATGCGAAACGGCGGCGCCGCGCCAACGGCCGCGCCACCCTCGGGCCCGAATGCTGCCGCGAGCACGCGTCCGATGCAAGCGTTTCGCCCGGGTGCTCGATGGATATCGGGAATTGGGGCGAGTGATGGGATTTGAACCCACGACCCCCTGGACCACAACCAGGTGCTCTAACCAACTGAGCTACACCCGCCACCTGTCTCTGTCTCTACTGCCAAGCCCCTGGCGGCGTCAAGCGACGCGTCACGCCGGCAGCGACGCGTCCGCCGCGTGGTGGCCGGCCAGCGCCCGGATGCGCTTGACCATGGCATAGAGGCCGTTGCTGCGGCTCGGGCTCAAGGCCTGCGCCAGGCCCAGCCGGTCGAGGATGCCGCGGATGTCGGCGGCCAGGATCTCGTCGGCCGTCCGACCCTGATAGACCATCATCAGAATCGCCACCAAGCCCTTGACGATAAAGGCATCACTGTCGGCCGAGAAATGGATGCGCGGCGGCGTTTCGTCGCTGACGTCACTGCGCAGCCAGACCTGGCTGACACAGCCGTGCACGCGGTTCGCCTCGGTCTTGTCGGTCTCCGCCATCGGCGGCAGCGCCCGGCCGAGATCGATGATGTAGCGGTAGCGGTCTTCCCACTGATCGAGCAGCTCGAAATTCTCGATCAGCTCGTCGACGCTCAGCTCCGACATGCGCCGGCCGGCCTCAGCCCGGTCCGCCGAAATGGTCCGCCAGCCGGTCCGCCGCCCCCGCCAGCACCTCGTGGCGCTTGCAGAAGCAGAAGCGGATCAGGTGGTCGACCGGCGCCTCGGCATAGAGCGCGCTGACCGGCACCGCGGTGACGCCGGCCTCGACCGTGATATGCCGGCAGAAATCGACGTCGGTGCCGTTGAAGCCCAGCGGCCGGAAATCGGCGTTCATGAAATAAGTCGAATGGCAGTCCATGACGTCGAAGCCGATATCGGTCAGCCGGCCGGCGAGATAGTCGCGCTTTTCCTGCAGCTCGCCGGCCAGGCCCGTATACCAGTCGATCTCGTTGTCGAGCCCGTGGGCCACGGCCCGCTGCAGGTTCGCGGGCGTGGTGAAGACCAGGAACTGGTGCGCCTTGGCGATCACGCCCAAGAGCGCCGGCGCGGCGGTGACGTAGCCGACCTTCCAGGACGTCATCGAAAAAGTCTTGCCGGCCGAGCCGATGCGGACGCAGCGCTCGCGCATGCCCGGCAGCGTGATCAACGGGATGTGCCGGCGGTCGTCGAAGATCAGATGCTCGTAGACCTCGTCGCAGATCGCATAGGCGTCGTGCCGCTCCAGCAGGCCGGCCATGAAGTCGAGCTCGTCGGCCGAGAACACCTTGCCCGTCGGGTTGTTCGGGCTGTTCATCAGCACGAACTTGGTCTTGTCCGAGAACGCGGCGGCCAGCGCCTCGCGCGGCAGCGCCCAGTCCGGCGGCGACAGCGGCACGACCTTGGCCACGGCGCCGGCGCGCTGGACCATCGGCAGGTAGGAATCGTAGAGCGGCTCGAACAGCACCACCTCGTCGCCCGGCTCGACCAGCGCCAGGATGCTGGCGGCCAGCGCCTCGGTCGCGCCCGAGGTGACCATGACCTCGGTCTGCCAGTCGGTCTCCAGGCCGTAAAACCGCTTGTTATGGGCGGCGACCGCCTGGCGCAGCTCGGGAATGCCCATCATCGGCGGGTACTGGTTGGGGAAGTCGCGCGTCGCCGTGTCGACCATGCGCTTCACGGACTCCGGCCCTTCCTCGTCCGGGAAGCCCTGGCCCAGGTTGATGGTCTTGTGCTCGATCGCCAGCCGCGACATGACCTCGAAAACGGTCGTGCCGAAGCCCGACAGCACGCTGTTCGCCGGCTTCATCGCCAACCCTCCAAATCGGCGGCGGATACTCTCAGATGGCGCCCTGGCGCGCAAGCCGCGGCGATGATGTAAGATCGACCGCCCCAGGACCTGCCCGCCGGAAT
>JANQKO010000419.1 GCA_028281075.1 Alphaproteobacteria bacterium
CCGATCACCAACACGCTGATGGGGCTCGGCGCCTATCCGGCCTCCGACGGCCAGTTCCTCGGCATGCTGGGCATGCAGGGCACCTACGAGGCGAACCTCGCCATGCATGGCTGCGACGTCATGGTCTGCATCGGCGCCCGGTTCGACGACCGCATCACCGGCCGTCTGGACGCGTTCAGCCCGAACTCGCGGAAGATCCACGTCGACATCGATCCGTCGTCGATCAACAAGAACATCCGGGTCGATCTGCCGATCATCGGCGATTGCGGCGCCGTGCTGGAGGACCTGATCGCCCTGTGGCGGGCCGAGAACCGTCAGCCCGACGCCCAGGCCCTCAAGGCCTGGTGGGCGCAGATCGACACCTGGCGGGCGCGCGACTGCCTGCGCTACGAGCAGTCGGGCGACACCATCAAGCCGCAATACGCGATCCAGCGTCTCTACGAGATGACCAAGGACCGCGACACCTACATCACCACCGAGGTCGGCCAGCATCAGATGTGGGCGGCGCAGTTCTACCGCTTCGAGGAGCCGAACCGCTGGATGACCTCGGGCGGCCTCGGCACCATGGGCTACGGCCTGCCGGCGGCGATCGGCGTGCAGATGGCACATCCGCGCTCGCTGGTGGTGGACATCGCCGGCGAGGCGTCGATCCTGATGAACATTCAGGAGATGTCGACGGCGAAGCAGTTCGGCCTGCCGGTGAAGATCTTCATCCTCAACAACCAGTGGATGGGGATGGTGCGGCAGTGGCAGGAGTTGCTGCACGGCGAGCGCTACTCCGAAAGTTATACAGCGGCCCTACCGGATTTCGTCAAGCTGGCGGAGAGCTTCGGCGCCGTCGGCCTGCGGGCCGAGCGGGCGGATCAGCTCGACGACGTGATCGCCACGATGATCGAGACGCCGAGCGCGGTGATCGCCGATATCTGCGTCGAGCAGATGGAGAACTGCTTCCCCATGGTGCCCTCCGGCGCGGCCCACAACGAGATGATCCTGGGCGACCAGGCCGACCGGGACCAGCCGCGGGTGACCGACGCCGGACTGGCGCTGGTATAGGATCGCGGGCCGGCCCTACCGGGCCGGCCGGGCCTTTCGGGCATGTGAACGAACGACGCGCGGCGCCTGCTTCCGGCGCGCGCGCCAGCAGGAATGAAGACCCGTGCAGCAGACTGACATCGAACGGCGGCATACCATCGCCGTCCTGGTCGACAACGAACCGGGCGTTCTCGCCCGCGTCATCGGCCTGTTCTCCGGCCGCGGCTACAATATCGAGAGCCTGACCGTGGCCGAGGTGGACGAAGCGCAGAACCTGTCCCGCATCACCGTGGTGACCAGCGGGACCGAGATGATCATCGAGCAGATCAAGGCGCAGCTCGACCGCCTGGTGCCCGTGCACCGGGTCTCGGATCTGACGCTGGAAGGGCCGTCCGTCGAGCGCGAGATGGCGCTGATCAAGGTCGCCGGCCAGGGCGAGAACCGCATCGAGTCGCTGCGGATCGCCGACATCTTCCGGGCCCGCGTGGTCGACTCGACGGCGACCTCGTTCGTGTTCGAGATGACCGGCTCGACCTCGAAGATCGACGCCTTCGTCGACCTGATGACGCCGCTCGGCATGGTGGATATCTCGCGCACCGGCGTCGTCGCCATCGCGCGGGGCGCGGCGGCGATGTAGCCGCCGGGGGGGTGTCTGCCCGGCGACGGCCGGGAACGGACCGGAATTGCACACCGGAATTGCATACCGGGATTACACATCGGGATTGCAGATTGCAGAAGGAAGGAATGCTGCCATGCGTGTTTACTACGACCGCGACGCGGACGTGAATCTGATCAAGGGCAAGAAGGTCGCCGTCATCGGCTACGGCAGTCAGGGTCATGCCCATGCCAACAATCTGAAGGACTCCGGCGTCAAGGACGTCGTCGTCGGCCTGCGGCCGGGCTCGTCCAGCGTCGCCAAGGCCCAGGAGGCCGGCTTCCAGGTCATGTCGGCTTCCGAGGCGGCCGGCTGGGCCGATATCGTCATGGTGCTGACGCCGGACGAGGGCCAGGCCGAGCTCTGGGAGACCGAGCTGAAGCCGAACATGCGCGAGGGCACGGCGATGGCCTTCGCCCATGGCCTCAGCATCCACTTCAATCTGATCGAGCCGCGTCCCGACATGGACGTGTTCATGGTCGCGCCGAAGGGGCCGGGCCACACCGTGCGTTCGGAATATGTCGGCGGCGGCGGCGTGCCCTGCCTGGTGGCGGTGGCGCAGAACGCGTCCGGCAACGCGCTGGAGATCGCGCTCAGCTATTCCAGCGCCATCGGCGGCGGCCGGGCCGGCACCATCGAGACCACGTTCCGCGAGGAATGCGAGACCGACCTGTTCGGCGAGCAGACCGTGCTCTGCGGTGGTGTCGGCGAGCTGATGAAGGCCGGCTTCGATACCCTGGGCGAGGCCGGCTACGCGCCCGAGATGGCCTATTTCGAATGCCTGCACGAGATGAAGCTGACCGTCGACCTGTCCTACGAAGGCGGCATCGCCAACATGCGCTACTCGGTCTCGAACACCGCGGAGTATGGCGAT
>JANQKO010000453.1 GCA_028281075.1 Alphaproteobacteria bacterium
ACCTTCGGCTGCCGCTGCGTGATCTACATCCACGCCCATGTCAGCGAGGGTCGGCGCGCGGCCATCGCCCACTACGGCGCTGAGGTCGAACGGGTCGACGGCACCTATGACGATTCGGTCCGGCACGCCGCGGAGATGGCCGCGGCGAACGGCTGGTTCGTGGTCTCCGACACGTCCTATCCCGGCTATATGGACGTGCCTCGCGACGTCATGCAGGGCTATACCGTGATGGCGGCGGAAGCGGCCGAGCAACTGCCCGACGGTGTCGTGCCGACGCATGTGCTGGTGCAGGGCGGCGTCGGCGGCATGGCCGCCGCCATCTGTTCCGACTTCTGGCAGCGGTGGGGGTTGCAACGGCCGAAGCTCATCGTCGTTGAGCCCGAACGGGCCGACTGTCTTTACCAGAGCGCGTTGGCGGGCCGACCGACTCCGGCATCGGGCGACCTCGAGACCATGATGGCCGGGCTCTCCTGCGGCGAGGTCTCGCCGCTGGCCTGGGAAATCCTGGCGACCGGCGCCGACGCCTTCATGACCGTGCCGGACAAAGCGGCGATGGATTGCATGCGTCTGCTGGCCGACGGCGATCCACCGGTCGTCGCCGGCGAGTCGGCCGTCGCCGGCCTGGCCGGGCTGCTGGCGGCGCCAGGGGAAATCGGCGTCGGCCCGGACTCGATCGTGCTGCTGTTCGGCAGCGAGGGCGACACCGATCCGGAGGTCTACCGGGAGATCGTCGGCCGCCCCGCCAACGCCGTGCGGGCGGCCTGATGCCGGGCCACGACCTCGCCATCGACATCGATCGGCTGCGCGGCCGGCTCGACCGCCTGGCCGAGATCGGCGCCATCGACGGCGGTGGCTGTTGCCGGCTGGCGCTGAGCGACGACGACAGGCGCGGGCGCGATCTGGTCGTCGGCTGGATGCGCGAGCTGGGACTCGATGTCGGCATCGACGCCATCGGCAACATCGTCGGTCTGCGCGCCGGCGGGACCGGCGGCGCGCCGGTGATGACGGGCTCGCATATCGACACCGTGCGCACGGGCGGCCGCTACGACGGCAATCTCGGCGTGCTCGCCGGCCTGGAGGTCGTCGAGGTCCTGAACACGGCCGGCATCGAGACCGAGCGGCCGATCGCCGTCGCCGTGTTCACCAACGAGGAAGGCGCCCGCTTCGCGCCCGACATGATGGGCTCGCTGGTCTATGCCGGCGGGCTCGACCTCGATACCGCGCTGGCGACCGAGGGCATCGACGGCGCCACCGTCGGCGACGAGCTCCGGCGCATCGGCTATGCCGGCGACCTGGCGCCGGGCCATATCCGGCCGCACGCCTTCGTCGAGCTGCATATCGAGCAGGGGCCGATCCTGGAGGCCGAGGGCGTCACCATCGGCGCGGTCGAGAACCTGCAGGGCATCTCGTGGCAGGAGGTGCGGATCACGGGCCAGTCGAACCATGCCGGCACCACGCCCATGCGGCTGCGTCATGACGCCGGCTATTGCGCCACGGCGATTGGCCAGTTCGTGCGCGAGCTGGCGGCCGGAATGGGCGGCGATCAGGTCGGAACGGTTGGCGCCATCGACCTGCATCCGAACCTGATCAACGTGATCGCCGCGTCGGCCAAGGTGACGGTCGATCTACGCAATACGGACGAAGCGAAGCTTCAGGAAGCGGAACGGCGTTTCGCCGAATTCCTGGATGAACTCGCCGAACGCGAGGGGGCCGCCATCTCCTCCCGTTCGCTTGCCCGGTTCGAGCCGGTGACGTTCGATGCCGGCATCGCCGACACCATCACAGGCGTCGCGCAAGCGCTTGGACACTCAACCCGCCGGATGACCTCGGGCGCCGGGCACGACGCCCAGATGATGGCCCGGCTCTGTCCGACGGCGATGATCTTCACCCCCAGCGTCGGCGGCATCAGCCACAATCCCGCCGAGCACACCGAGCCGGCGGACCTGGCCGCCGGCGCCAACGTTCTGCTGCGCACCCTGCTGGCGCTGGCGCGCCCATAAGAACCAATCGAAAGGAGCCTGTCATGACCCGCATGATCACCGTTGGCGCCGCCCAGATGGGGCCGATCGCCAAGGACGAAAGCCGTGGCCAGGTGGTCAACCGCATGATCGCGCTTCTGGACCGCGCGCGCCGGCATGGCTGCGATTTCGTTGTCTATCCGGAGCTGACGCTGACGACCTTCTTTCCGCGCTGGTTCATCGAGGACGAGACCGAGCTCGACCAATGGTTCGAGCAGGAGATGCCCTCGAACGAGACCCAGCCGCTGTTCCAGAAGGCGGCCGAGTACGGCATCGGCTTTACGTTTGGCTACGCCGAAATCGCCCGCGACGACAACGGCGCCAAGCACCGCTACAACACCTCCATTCTGGTCGAGAAGGACGGCCGCATCGTCGGCAAGTACCGCAAGGTGCACCTGCCCGGCCACGCCGAGCACGAGCCCTGGCGGCGCTTCCAGCATCTGGAGAAGCGCTATTTCGAGACCGGCGACCTGGGTTTCCCGGTGTTCCGCGCCTTCGGTGGCATCATGGGCATGTGCATCTGCAACGACCGGCGCTGGCCCGAGACCTACCGCGTGATGGGCCTGCAGGGCGTGGAGATGGTCACGCTCGGCTACAACACGCCGGTCGAGAACCCGCCGGCGCCCGAGCACGACGCCGTCGGCCCGTTCCACAACCACCTGGTCATGCAGTCCGGCGCCTATCAGAACGCCACCTGGGTGGTCGGCGTCGCCAAGTGCGGCAACGAGGAAGGCGTGCCGATGATCGGCCAGAGCGCGATCATCGCGCCGTCGGGCGAGATCGTTGCCCAGTGCCACACGCTCGGCGACGAGCTCGCCGTCGCCGACTGCGACCTCGATCTCTGCAAGTCCTACAAGGAATCGGTGTTCAACTTCGCCATGCACCGCGAGCCGCAGCACTACGGCCTGATCGTCGAACGCAAGGGCGCCGTGCCGCCGCCGGAGGGGTGAGACTGTAACGCGCGGCGGGTCCAGTCACACGGCCCTCACCCTCCCACGAGCTGCCGCTCGCGGGTCCCTCCCTCTCCCGCAAGCGGGAGAGGGGCAACAAACCGCTGTGGTGGCAGCCCCCTCTCCCGCTTGCGGGAGAGGGTTGGGGTGAGGGCTAACAGTATTGGCGCTGGGCCAGTCGGTACCTGATTGCTTGCCGCCGTATCCACCTACGCCGCCGCCACCGGCGCATCGGCCTTCGTCGGCGTCAGCTTCACCGGTCCCGCGCCGACCTCGCGCAGGTGGCAGGCGACGTGGTGGCCGGGGCTGACCTCGGTCAAGGGCGGCGCCTCGGCGCGGCAGCGGTCGACCGCATAGGGACAGCGGGTGTGGAAGTGACAGCCGGTCGGCGGATTGATCGGGCTGGGCACGTCGCCGCGCAGGATGATGCGCTCGCGCTTCACCTGCGGATCGGGGATCGGCACCGCCGACAACAACGCTTCCGTATAGGGATGCAGCGGCGTGCGGAAGATCGTGTCCTTGTCGGTCAGTTCGACGATCTTGCCGAGATACATGACGGCGACCCGATGGCTGATATGCTCGATCACCGCGATGTCGTGCGAGATGAACAGATAGCCGAGCTCGAATTCCTGCTGCAGGTCCATCATAAGGTTGATGACCTGGGCCTTGACCGAGACGTCGAGCGCCGAGACCGCCTCGTCGGCGATGATCAGCGACGGGTTCAGGGCCAGCGCCCGGGCGATGCCGAGCCGCTGCCGCTGGCCGCCGGAGAACTCGTGCGGATATTTCAGCATGTTCTCGCGGCGCAGGCCGACCCGCTCGAACAGGGCGGCGACCCGGTCTTCCTTGGCCTTGCCGGTCGCCAGGCCGTAATTCTCCATCGGCTCGCCGACGATCTCGCCCGACGACATGCGCGGGTTCAGCGACGAATAGGGGTCCTGGAACACCATCTGCATCTCGCGACGGCGCGTGCGCAGCTCCTCGCCGGTCAGGTGCGTGACGTCCTGGCCGCGCAGGCGGATCTCGCCGCCGGTCGGCTCCAGCAGGCGCAGCACCGTCTTGCCGACGGTCGACTTGCCGCAGCCGCTCTCGCCGACCAGGCCCAACGTCTCGCCCTTGCGGATATCGAAGGAGACGCCGTCGACGGCGAAGACATGGCCGGCGACGCGCGAGATGATGCCACGGTGAATCGGGAAGTGCTTCTTCAGGTCCTTGACCTCGAGGACCACTTCGCCCGTGGCCGCGCCGGCCGTCTGTGTCATGTCGTCAACCATGGGCGGCCCGCACGCGTTCGCTTTCCCAGCAGGCGACGACATGGCCCGGCCGCTTCTCCTCCAGTTCCGGCCGCTCGGCGCGGCAATGGTCGGTGGCGAAGGCGCAGCGCGGGGCGAAGGCGCAGCCGACGATGTCCTCGCGCAGCGACGGCACCGTGCCGGGGATCTCCTGCAGGCGCTCGCGCTCGCCGGTATTCTCCAGCGCCACGTTGAGCCGCGGCACCGAACCCATCAGGCCGTAGGTATAGGCATGCATGGGCCGGGCGAACAGTTCCTCGACCGGCGCTTCCTCGACCTTGCGGCCGGCATACATCACGACCACGCGCTGGGCGACCTCGGCGACGACGCCGAGGTCGTGCGTGATCATGATGATCGCCGTGCCCAGGCGCTGCTTCAGGTCCAGCATCAGGTTCAGGATCTGGGCCTGGATGGTGACGTCCAGCGCGGTCGTCGGCTCGTCGGCGATCAGCACCTGCGGATTGCAGGACAGCGCCATGGCGATCATCACCCGCTGGCGCATGCCGCCGGAGAGCTGGTGCGGATACTCGCGGGCCCGGCGGACGGGTTCCGGAATGCCGACCAGGTCCAGCATCTCGACCGCCTTGTCGGCGGCCTCCTTCTTGCCCAGCCCCTGGTGCAGCACCACCGACTCGGCGATCTGCCGGCCGACGGTCAGTACCGGGTTGAGCGAGGTCATCGGCTCCTGGAAGATCATCGAGATGTCGTTGCCGCGGACATCGCGCATCTCTTCCTCGCGCAGGCCCAGCAGGTCGCGGCCGTCGAAGGTAATCGCGCCCGACACGATCCGGCCCGGCGGCTCGGGGATCAGGCGCAGGACCGACATGGCGGTCACGCTCTTGCCGCAGCCGGACTCGCCGACGACGCAGACCGTCTCGCCGCGATGCACCTTGAACGAGACGCCGTCGACGGCGCGCACGACGCCGTCGCGGGTGTAGAAGTAGGTCCGGAGATCGTCGATCTCGATGATCGGCCGTTCCGTCGCCGCATCGGGCGCTGGAGTGTCCATGATTTCCGCCGCGTCCGACATGATCTACATCCGCCTGGCGACGCGCGGGTCGAGATTGTCCCGCAGGCCGTCGCCCAGAATGTTCACGGCCAGCACGGTGATCGCCAGGAACAGGCCGGGGAAGAAAATGATCCAGGGCGCGCGCTGGAAGTAGGTCCGGCCCTCGGCGATGATGTTGCCCCAGGTCGGAATCTCCGGCGGCGTGCCGGCGCCGAGGAAGCTGAGGATCGCTTCCAGGATCATGGCCGAGGCGCAGACATAGGTCGCCTGCACGATCAGCGGCGCCACCGTGTTGGGCAGGATATGCCGCCAGAGGATCTTCCAGAAATTGGTGCCGACGGAGATCGCCGCCTCGACATAGGGCTGTTCGCGGATGGTCAGCACGACGCTGCGCACCAGCCGCACAACCCGCGGGATCTCCGGGATCGAGATGGCGATGATCACGTTCTGGATGCTGGCGCCGGCCAGCGAGACCAGCGCGATCGCCAGCAGGATCGCCGGGATCGCCATGATGCCGTCCATGATCCGCATGACGATGGCGTCGAACGGCCGGTTGTAGCCGGCGATCAGGCCGATCGCCAGGCCGACGACGGTGCTCAGCACGGCGACGCTGATCCCGACCGTCAGCGAGATGCGCGAGCCGTAGATGGTGCGGCTGAAGATGTCCCGGCCGTACATGTCGGTGCCGAAGATCATGCCCTCCTGCGGCGCGCGCAGGCGGTCGATCGGATTCATGAACAGCGGGTCCGCCGCGATCACGGGCGCCAGCAGCGTGATGACGACCATCAGCAGCAGCAGCCCGAGGCCGATCACCACCGTCGGGTGGCGCCGGGTGTAGTCCCAGGCGCGCCGCGAGACCGTCTTGTCATGCCCAAGCGGTACTTCGGTCGGTGTGGCGACCATGCGTGACCCCTCCTCGCCTCAGTACCGGATACGCGGATCGAGGAACGTGTACGAGATGTCGATCAGCAGATTGACCAGCACGTAGACGCCGGAAAACACCAGGATCAGCCCCTGGATGATCGGATAGTCGCGCCGCAGGATGGCGTCGACCGTCAGCCGGCCGAGGCCGGGAATGTTGAACACGCTTTCGGTGACGACCACGCCGCCGATCAGCAGCGCGATGCCGATGCCGATGATGGTGACGATCGGCACGGCGGCGTTCTTCAGGGCATGGCGGATCAGGATCGTCGTCGAGGCCAGCCCCTTGGCCCGGGCGGTGCGGATGTAATCCTCGTTCAGTACCTCCATGACGCTGGCCCGCGTGATCCGCGCGATCAGCGCCACATAGACCATGCCCAGCGCCACGGCCGGCATGATGATATTGCGCAGGAACGGGATCAGCCCCTCGCCGATCGGCGTGTAGCCCTGCACCGGCAGCCATTTGAGCTTGATCGAGAAGCCCCAGATCATGGCATAGGCGACGACGAAGATCGGCACCGAGAAGCCCAGCACGGCGAACACCATGACGGCGCGGTCGACCCAGGTGCCCTGCTTCCAGGCCGCCAGCACGCCCAGCGGCACGGCGATGGCGATGGCGATGATGATGGTGGTCAGCGCCATCATGATCGTCGGTTCCAGCCGCTGCTGGATCAGGTGCGTGACCGGCAGGTTGGAAAAGATCGAGATGCCCATATCGCCCTGGAACAGGCGCCAGAGCCAGTTGCCGAACTGGATATAGAGCGGATCGTTCAGGCCGAGCTGCTCGCGGATGCGCACGATATCCTCGGGCCGCGCATAGTCGCCCGCGATCACCGTCGCCGGATCCCCCGGCGTCAGGTGCAGCAGCAGGAAGACGAAGACGGCCACCACCCCCATGACGGGGATGGTGGCGAGAATGCGTCTTACGATATAGGCATACATCGAAGCCTAGACCCTGTCGCTGGTACGACGCGGGATCAGTTGACCTCGATGTTCCAGAAGAACGGCACCGGCGAGACCAGCACGCCGCTCAGGTTCTTGCGGTAGGCGGCCGGCTGGAACCACTGGCCGTAGTTCACGTAGGGCACGACCTCGAACAGGCGCGTCTGCAGCTTCTTGACGATCTGCTTCTGCTTCTCGGGATCGGCCTCACGGCTGAACTGATCGCGCAGGTCCTCGATCATCTGATCGCAGGGCCAGCCGAACCAGGCCTGCTCTTCGCAGCCGGCGGAAACGCCGGCATTGGAGATCGGCGACGAGGTGTCGGCGCCGGTGGAGTAGGTGTGAAAGATGTTCCAGCCGCCTTCCGACACCGGCTTCTTCTCGGCCCGGCGCGAGGTCAGCGTGCTCCAGTCCATGGCCTGGACCTCGACGTTCACGCCGACCTGCCGCAGCAGTTGCGCCGTGACCAGCGAGGCGCCGCTGAGAACCGGAATGTCCGTCGGCTGCATCAGGACCACCTTCTCGCCGTTGTAGCCGGCCTCGGCGAGAAGCTTCTTGGCCATCTCGAAGTCCTGCTTCATCAACGGATCAGCGCCGATCGCGGTGTCGAGCGGCGTGTCGCACATGAAGTAGGCGCCGCATTCGCGCCAGAGCTTTTCGTCACCGACGATGGCCCGGAGATAGTCGGCCTGCCTGACCATGTGCAGCAGCGCCTGCCGCGCCTTCGGGTTGTCGAACGGCGGATTCAGATGGTTCGGCCGCAGCCAGCCCTGGGTACCCAGCGGATCGATTACGTCGATGACGATGTTGGGATCGCCTTCCATCGCCGGCACCAGGTCCGGCGCCACGGTCTCCCAATAATCGATCTCGCCGGCGATCAGCGCGTTCATCGTCGTCGCCGGATCGGGAATGTAGAGCCACTCGACCGTATCGACCTTCACCACCTTGCCGCCGGCGGCATAGCTGGCCGGCTCGCTGCGCGGCACATAGGCCTCGTTCTTGCGATAAACGACCTTGCTGCCGGGTACCCAGGCGTCCTTGTCGAAGATGAACGGCCCCGAGCCGATGACCTCGGGCACCTGCTCGAAGGGGTCGGTCTCGGCCATTTCCTTTTTCATCATGAAGGGCGTGTTGGACGAGATCTTGCCGATCGAGTCCAGCACCAGGCCATAGGGCTCCTTCAGCGTCAGGACGAAGACCTTCTCGCTGCTCGCCACCAGCGAATCGGTGAAGTCCATGAGCTTCTGGCCCATGGTGTCGCGCTTGGCCCAACGGTTGAGCGAGGCGACGGCATCCTCCGCCACCACGGGCGATCCGTCATGCCAGCGCAGGCCGTCGCGCAGCGTGAAGGTGTATTTCAGGCCGTCGTCGCTGACCTCCCACTTCTCCAGCATCTGCGGCTGCGGCCGCAGCTTCTCGTCCAGCGCGATCAGGGTATCGTAAACCAGATAGCCATGGTTGCGGGTGATGTAGGCGGTGGTCCAGATCGGATCGAGGTTCTTCAGGTCCGCGTGCGGCGCGACACGCAGCACCTTCTCGGCGCTGGCGTCATTGCCCATGGCGACAAGCGCCAGGGGCGCGGCGAGCGCCAGGGCGCTCAGCGTGCTTTTCAAATTCATACGTCGCGATTTCATTGGATCGCTCCCCTGTTGGTGGCGGATTTGTTTTGGATCTTGCCCGATAGAGACCACGGAGCCTGCCAGCTTTGCCCCGCCGCCGCAAGCGCCAGCATTGTCGCACCCGCGAACGGGCCAGAGGATCGTGCCCGCCCGAGTGGTCCGCGGACGGCCCGATCTTCGGCCCGCACGACATACCCTGACGGCGGGCCTTGGACGGCGAAATAAGGGCGGTACCGGAGCTTGCCGCCGCCGACGCCGGGAGACTATGGTCGGGCCCTGGTGCGACGCGGGGAGGAATATCGGCCATGTATGATCTGGTGCTGAAGGGTGGGCGCGTGGTCGACCCGGCCAGCGGGTTCGACGGCGTCGCCGACCTTGCCTTCAAGGACGGCAAGGTGGCGGCGCGCGGGACCGATCTCGAAACCGGCGGGGCCGCCGAGGTGCGCGACGTCGGCGGCCGTATCGTCACGCCGGGGCTGATCGACCTGCACACGCATGTCTATTGGGGCGGCACGTCGATCGGCGTCGATCCCGACGATGTCGGCCGCCTGGGCGGCACCACGACGCTGATCGACGCCGGCACGGCCGGGCCGGCCAACTTTCCCGGCTTCCGCCGCCACGTCATCGAGCCGGCCGACACCCGGGTGCTGGCCTATATCAACGTCGCCTTCCCCGGCATCTTCGCCTTCAGCGCCCAGGTGATGATCGGCGAGTGCGTCGACATCCGGCTGCTGAACGCGTCGGAATGCCTGCGCGTCGCCCGCGAGCATCTCGACCTGATCGTCGGCGTGAAGGTCCGGGTCGGACTGACCGCCAGCGGCAGCAACGGCGCCATGCCGCTGGACATCGCCATCGAGATCGCCGAGGAGCTGGGCCTGCCGGTGATGGCGCATCTCGACAATCCGCCGCCCAGCCGCATGGAGGTGCTGAGCCGCCTGCGCCGTGGCGACATCCTGACCCACTGCTTCCGGCCGTTCCCGAACGCGCCCGTCGGGCCGGACCGGGCACCGCGCGAGGAGACCCTGGCGGCGCGCGAGCGCGGGGTGATCTTCGATATCGGCCACGGCAAGGGCTCGTTCGGGTTCGAGACCGCGGAAGGCATGCTGGCGGCCGGCTTCCAGCCGGACTGCATCTCCAGCGACGTGCATACGCTCAGCATCGACGGACCGGCCTTCAACATCCTCGACACCATGTCGAAGTTCCTCCACCTGGGCATGCCGCTGCCCGACATCGTCCGGGCGACGACCGTGAACCCGGCCGACGCCGTGCGCCGCGCCGACCTGGGCCGGCTGTCGCCCGGCCTGCCCGGTGACGCCACCGTGCTGGAGGTCCGGGACGGCCACTTCGACTACGTGGACTCGCGCGGCGACACCAGGACCGGCGACCGGAACATCGCCTGCGCCGGCATCGTGCTGGCCGGCCGCTGGTGGCACGACGGCGACGCCGATGCCAATCCGGGGATGGCGGCGGAATGAGCGGCCTCGCGGACATCGACGGTCTCAGCCTCGACGGCCTGACCAAGGGCATTCCCAACGGCACGGCGCCGTTCCCTCTGACGGATATCGGGTCGCGGAACTGGAACCTGCTGCGCGAGGACCTGCCGCTACCGCTGGCGGTGCTGAAGCAATCGGCGCTGGACCACAACAGCCGCTGGATGCAGCGCTATCTCGACCTCTCCGGCGTTCGCATCGCGCCGCACGGCAAGACCAGCATGAGCCCGCAGCTCTTCCGGCGCCAGCTCGACGACGGTGCATGGGCGATGACGGTGGCCACGGTCCAGCAGATCGAGGTGGCGCTGCGGCACGGCATCAAGCGCATCGTGCTGGCGAACCAGCTCGTCGGCCGGCAGGCGATCCGCTATGTGCTGGACCGGCTTCGGGCCGATCCCGACTTCGATTTCTACTGCCTGGTCGATTCCGTCGCCGGCGTGGAGATGCTGCACGCGGCGGCAAGGGCGGAAGCGCTCGACCGGCCGCTCCAGGTGCTGCTGGAAGGCGGCATCGCCGGCGGCCGTACCGGCGCCCGCGACCTCGACACGGCCATGGCGACGGCCCGCGCGGTCGCGGCCGCGGCGCCGTATCTGGCGCTGCGCGGCGTCGAGGGCTTCGAGGGCCTGATCATGGCCGGGCCGGAGGAGACCCAGGCCGACGCGGTCGGCGGCTTCCTCGACTTCCTGGTCGAGATCGCGCGGGCCTGCGACCGCGAGGCGCTCTATGCCGACGGACCGGTGATCCTGTCGGCCGGCGGTTCGGCCTTCTACGACCTGGTGATCGGGCGCTTCAACGCCGCCGACCTGTCGCGGGAGACCCTGGTGCTGACCCGCAGCGGCTGCTACCTGACGCACGACTCGGCCATGTACCGCAACTTCTTCGCGGCGCTGAAGCAGCGCGCGCCCGAGGCGGCGGCGCTCGGCGAGGGACTGCGGGCCGCGCTCGAGGTCTGGGCCTACGTGCAGTCGCGGCCGGAGCCGGGCAAGGCGATCCTGACCATGGGCAGGCGCGACACCTCGGACGACTCGGGCCAGCCGGTGCCGCTGCTCTGGTACCGGCCCGGCCAGCACGACCGCCCGGTCGCGGCGCCGGGCGGCGCGCAGGTGGTCGGCATGAACGATCAGCATGCCCACATGACGGTGCCGGCGGACGCGCCCTTCCGGGTCGGCGACATGGTCGGCTTCGGCATCTCGCATCCCTGCACCACGTTCGACAAATGGGACCTGATCGCGGTCGTCGACGACGACTACAACGTGGTCTCGGCGATCAAGACGTTCTTCTAGCCGGCTTGTGTTCTTGCCGGGCACGGGCTAACAGAACGAACGTTCGTATGCCGAACGACGACGGTCGGAAGATCGGTTAAGGGGGATCTGTCTTGACCATGCGGTTACTGGACGGGCGTCTGGCGCTGGTCACCGGCGCCGGCCAGGGCAACGGCCGGGCGATCGCGGTCGGCCTGGCCGAAGCCGGGGCGCGGGTGATCGTGACCGACATCAACGCCGAGACGGCGGCAGCGACCGCCGAGGCCATCACCACGGCAGATCGCCGGGCCTGGAGCCATGGCCTCGACGTCACCGACGCCGATGCCTGCGCCGAGCTGGCGGCGACGATCCGCGAGGAGGCCGGCGACCTCTCGATCCTGGTCAACAATGCCGGCATCCTGATCCGCGGACATCTCGACGACGCCGACCACCGCGCGGCCTGGCGGCGCACGCTCGACGTCAACGTGGACGGCACCTACAACGTCACCATGGCCATGCTGGACGCGCTGACAGCCAGCCGGGGCACGATCATCAACATCGCCTCGATCCGCGCCTATGTGGCCCCGCCGGGCTCGGCCGAATACTCCGTGTCGAAGGGCGCCATCGCCCAGTTCACCCGGTCGCTGGCCAGCGAGCTGGCGCCGCGCGGCATCCGCGTCAACGCCATCGCGCCGGGCATCATCGCCACGCCGATGACGGCGACCACCCGTGCCGATCCGTCGGCGCTGGCGAAATATCTCGAGCATGTGCCGATGAACCGGGTCGGCGACCCGTCCGAGCTGGCGGGCCCCACGGTGTTCCTGGCCAGCGATCTCGCGAGCTATGTCACCGGCGCCATCCTGCCGGTCGACGGCGGCTTCCTGACGCTTTAGGACGCGGACATGCGCACCGTTGGGTCGAACCGCAACGACACGCTCCGGGCTATCCGCCAGAGCGCCGTGAAGCTGATCTACGAGCACGGCTACGAGGCCATGAGCCTGCGCCTGCTGGCCAAGGACGTCGGCATTCAGGCCGGCTCGCTCTACAACTACATCCAGAGCAAGCAGAGCTTTCTCTATCAGTTGCTGAAGGAGATCACCGAGGAATCGCTGGTCGAGCTGACGGCGCGCCTGGACGGCATCGACGACCCGGCGGCGCGCCTGCGGGCCTTCATCGCCCAGCATATCGCGTTCCACACGCGCCGGCCGAAGGAGGTCTTCATCAGCAACATGGAGCTGCGCAGCCTGAGCCCGAAGCATTACAAGGCGATGGTGGCGCTGCGCGACAGATACCAGGGTTGCCTGCGCGAGATCATCGACGGCGGCATCGCCAGCGGTGCCTTCCGGGTCGACGACCCCGGCGTCGCCACCGCCGCGATCATCGCCATGCTGGCGGGGCCGAGCGTGTGGTACCGGGCCAAGGGGCGGCATTCGCTGGAGTCCCTGACCGAGATCTATACCGGCATGGTGTTCGACATGCTGGGCGGCACGCGGGCCACGACCCGCCGCCGCGTGCTGCGCCGGGCCTGACCGACGGGGCGGCAAACAGGCCGGAGATGTGATGACCGATCTGCCGAAACACGTCGAGATCCAGGAGGAAGGCCCGCGCGAGGGCTTCCAGATCGAGCCCGGCCCGATCGCCACGGCCGACAAGATCCGCTTCATCGAGGCGCTGGCCGGAACCGGCCTGCCGAAAGTGCAATGCGTGTCGTTCGTCAATCCGCGCCGCGTGCCCGGCATGGCCGACGCCGAAGAGGTCGCCAACAGCATCCGGCGCGAACCGGGAGTGCAGTACACCGGGCTGTGGCTGAACCTGAAAGGCCTGGAACGCGCGCAGGCGACGCCTTTGGACCTGAAGGGCCGGATCCTGATGAGCGCGTCGGAGACCTTCTCGATCCGCAATTCGAACCGGAACATGGCCGAGACCGTCGACGAGCAGAAGCGCTGGCTCGCGGCCTATCGCCAGGCCGGCATCGCCGTCGAATGGGGCTCGGTGATGACCGCCTTCGGCTGCAACTTCGAGGGCGCGGTGCCGCCGGATCGCGTGGTCGCGGTGGTGGCCACGATCATGGACCTGGCGGACGAAGCCGACGTCACGTTGAAGGGCATGTCGTTCGCCGACACCGTCGGCTGGGCGACGCCGGTGGCGGTCGAGCGCGTCGTCGGCGCGGTGCGCGAACGCTGGCCCGACCTGGAGATCGCGCTGCACCTGCACGACACGCGCGGCGCCGGGCTGGCGAACGCCTATGCCGGCCTGCGCCTGGGCGTCGCCCGGTTCGACAGTTCCTGTGCCGGCCTCGGCGGCTGTCCGTTCGCCGGCCACAAGGGCGCGGCCGGCAACATCTGCACCGAGGATCTGGTCTTCCTCTGCGAGGAGATGGGCATCGAGACCGGCGTCGATCTCGACGCGCTGATCGACTGCGCCCACCTGGCCGAGGCGATCGTCGGCCATCCCCTGCCCGGCAAGGTCATGCGCGGCGGCGGCCTGTCGGCCATCCGCGCCCGCACCGCCGGTGGTTAGAGGTGGCATCCTTCGAGACACGTCCCTCCGGGCCGCTCCCCGGGATGAGGTGGGACATTGATATCGATTTCCCACCTCACCCCGGGGAGCGGCGAAGCCGCGTCTCGAAGGATCGGCCATCGGTCGCCGGCGAGACCGGATCACCCTGCCCCCACCCCGCTCTAGCTCGGCCGGAAGGCGCTGACGAAACGCTCCTTCGGCCTGGCCGCGTCCGGCGTGTCGCAGGTCAGGAAGCGGCCATGGCCGGGCACGCCCGCCGGCTTGCCATCCGACCAGACCACCTCGCCGCGTGACACCGTGACACCCGGCCAGGCCGTCAGCTCCATGCCTTCATAGGGCGTGTAGTCGACATTGTGGTGCAGGCGCGCGTTGTCGAGGCGGAACGGCGCACCGGTATCCCAGATCACCAGGTCGGCGTCGGCGCCCACGGCGATCGTGCCCTTGCGCGGATGCAGGCCGTACATCTTGGCGACGTTGGTCGACGTCAGCGCCACGAACTGGTTGATGTCGATGCGGCCCTTGAGCACGCCTTCGGAAAACAGCAGCGGCAGGCGGGTCTCGATGCCGGGGACGCCGTTCGGCACGTAGCGGAACGAGGCTTCCTCGCCGCGGATCTTCTTGCCCTTGGGATCGTCGTAGCGCGTCGGCGCGTGGTCCGACGAGAATACCTGGAAGGTGCCGTTGATCAGCGCGTCCCAGATCACCTCCTGGCTCTCCTTGTCGCGCGGCGGCGGGCTGCACAGGCACTTGGCACCCTCGAAGCCGGGCTTGCGCAGGTCGTCCTCGGTTAGGAACAGGTATTGCGGGCAGGTCTCGCCGAAGATCTTCAGGCCCCGCCCCTGCGCCCAACGGATCTGCTCGACCGCCTCGCCGGACGAGACGTGCACGATCAGGATCGGCGTGTCCATCAGTTGCGACAGCGTAATGGCGCGGTGCGTGGCCTCGCGCTCGACCGGCACCGGACGCGACGTCGCGTGGTGTTCCGGCTGCGTCATGCCGGCGCGCTCCAGCTTGTCGGTCAGCCAGGTGATGCAGTCCGCGTTCTCGGCATGCACCATGCAGAGCGCGCCCTCGCGCCGGGCCACGGCCATCACGTCCAGGATCTGATGGTCGTTCAACTTCATGTCGTCGTAGGTCATGTAGATCTTGAACGACGTGTAGCCGTCCTTGATCAGGGCCGGCAGCTCCTGGCCCAGCACCTGCTCGGTGGGGTCGTTGACGATCAGGTGGAAGGCATAGTCGACGACGGCCTTGCCTTCGGCCCTGGCGTGATAGTCCTGCACCGACTCGCGCAGGCTCATGCCGGCCTGCTGCACCGCGAACGGGATCACCGTCGTGGTGCCGCCGCAGGCCGCCGAAACCGTGCCGGACTCGAAATCGTCGGCGCTGACGCTGCCGTCGGTCGTCGGCTGGTCGAGATGGCAATGGCCGTCGACCCCGCCCGGGGTGACGTAGCGGCCGTTGGCGTCGATCTCCCGCATGCCGAGATCCAGATGCTCGGCCAGCGCCACGACGCGCCCGTCGCGCACGCCGATATCGCAATCGATCACATCGGACGCCGTCACCACCCGGCCGCCACGAACCACCAGGTCATAGGCGACATCGTCATCGAACTCGTCGTCGAAACTCGTCATGCCGGCCGCTCCAGTCCACCTTGCCTCACGATAAAGTCTGCGATGTCCCGGACGCCGATGCCAGCCTTCAGATTGCTCATGACGAACGGCCGCTCGCCCCGCATCCTGGCGGCGTCGCGGCGCATGACCTCAAGATCGGCGCCGACATGCGGCGCCAGGTCCGTCTTGTTGATGATCAGCAGGTCCGAACGGGTGATGCCGGGCCCGCCCTTACGCGGGATCTTGTCGCCGGCCGAGACGTCGATCACGTAGATCGTCAGGTCGGCGAGCTCCGGACTGAACGTGGCGGCGAGATTGTCGCCGCCGGATTCGATGAAGCAGATCTGCGCCCGCGGGAACAGCCCGGTCATGCGGTCGAAGGCCGAGAGGTTGATGGAGGCATCCTCGCGGATCGCGGTATGCGGACAGCCGCCGGTCTCGACGCCCTCGATGCGCTCGGGCGGCAGCGCACCGGCCCGGGTCAGGATCATCTGGTCCTCGCGCGTGTAGATGTCATTGGTGATCACAAAGATGTCGTAGTCGTCACGCAGGTGCTTGCACAGCACCTCGACCAGCGCCGTCTTGCCGGACCCGACGGGGCCGCCGATGCCGACCCGCAACGGGCCGTGATGGGAATGAACCTGTTCCGCCGCGGTCATGAT
>JANQKO010000526.1 GCA_028281075.1 Alphaproteobacteria bacterium
CGGATCGCCGTCGGCGCCGTGTAGTAGATGTTGACCTGGTGCTTGTCGCAGACCTGCCAGTGTCGCGAGGCGTCGGGATAATTCGGCACGCCCTCGAACATCAGCGTCGTGGCGCCGTTCGACAGCGGCCCGTAGAGGATATAGCTGTGGCCGGTGACCCAGCCGACATCGGCCGTGCACCAGTAGACGTCGCCGTCGTGGTAGTCGAACACGTATTGATGCGTGATCGAGGTGTAGACCATGTAGCCGCCCGTCGTGTGCAGCACGCCCTTCGGCTGGCCGGTCGAGCCCGAGGTGTAGAGGATGAACAGCGGGTCCTCGGCGCCCATCTCCTCCGGCGGGCAGTCGGCCGAGGCCTCGGCCACCAGGTCGTGGTACCAGACGTCGCGGCCGTCCTGCCAGCCGACGTCGCCGCCGGTGCGCCTGACGACGACGCATTTCTCGATCGTCGGACAGCTCGCCAGCGCCGCGTCGGTGTTCGCCTCCAGCGGCACCTTGCGGCCGCCGCGCAGGCCCTCGTCGGCGGTGACGATGATCGAGCACTCCGAGCCCTGGATGCGGCCAGCGAGACTGTCCGGCGAGAAGGCGCCGAACACCACCGAATGGATGGCGCCGATGCGGGCGCAGGCAAGCATGGCGATCGCCGCCTCGGGGATCATCGGCATGTAGATGGTGACGCGGTCGCCCTTCCTGGCGCCGAGCGACTTGAGGCCGTTGGCGAACTTGCAGACCGCGGTATGCAGCTCGCGATAGGTCAGCGTCTTGTCCTCGGACGGGTCGTCGCCTTCCCAGATGATCGCCGTCTGGTCGGCCCGCTTTGCCAGGTGCCGGTCGATGCAGTTGTAGGACGCGTTCAGCGTGCCGTCCTCGAACCACTTGATCGACACGTTATGCGGGTCGTAGGAGACGTTCTTGACCGTGGTATAGGGCTTGAACCAGTCGATGCGCTTGCCCTGCTGGCCCCAGAAATTCCTTGGGTCCTTCACCGACTGCTCGTACATCTCGAGATACTGGTCGTCGTTGCACCAGGCCCGCTCGGCCCAGGCTTCCGGCACCGGAAACAGCGTGTTGTCGGACATGACCTTCGGTACCTCCCCAATTCGGTCGCGCAACGGCGGCTGCGTCGGCCGCCTGGATTTGCCGCGAATTATCCGACCAAACCGGCCGCGTCACAAGGCGGGTGACGTGGCGACGCTGATTTGACGCACCAGGGGGCGGAACGGCGCCCACCGCCGCCGCGTCCCCGAACCTTACGAAATCGTAAGGTGGCGGAAAGGCCACCGTAAGCTCGGCCGCCCATCTGGATTGCAGAACCACGGGCGCGCGCGTCGGCGCGGGCCACGAGACGGGAGAATCGCGATGCCAGATGCGAAACACTTCATTCGGCGGCGCAAGGCCGGCGCGATCACGGTGGCCGCCGTCGTGGCCGCGATCGCCGGCACGGCGCTGGCCACGGTCAATCCCGGCGGCCTGAAGGGCAACACGGCGCTGACGCCGGTCGCCGCCATCGAGGCCGTGGCGCCGCCCGCCGGGGCGTCGGCCGGCTTCGCCGACGTGATCGAGCGGGTCAGCCCGGCCGTGGTCAATATCCAGGTCGTCCGCAAGCTGAGCGACCGGCCGGCCAACACGCCGGGCTTCCGCGGTGGCCATCCCGACATGCCGCCCTTCGACGAGTTCTTCCGGCGGTTCTTCGGCGACGAGGAATTCCAGCGCCGCTTCGGCGGCCGCGGGCCGGACCGCGAGCACGGCGCGCGTCGGACCGCCGGACAGGGCTCCGGCTTCATCATTTCGGCGGACGGCTATGTCGTCTCCAACGACCATGTCGTCGGCCAGGCCGACGAGATCACGGTGATCCTGGGCGACGACCGTGAATACGCGGCCGCGCTGGTCGGCCGCGATGCCAAGACCGATCTCGCGCTCTTGAAGATCGAGGACGGCGGCGACCTGCCCTTCGTGCGTTTCGCGGAGACCGACGATGCCCGCGTCGGCGACTGGGTGGTGGCCGTCGGCAACCCGTTCGGCCTCGGCCAGACCGTCACCGCCGGCATCGTCTCGGCCCGCGGCCGCAGCATCGGCGCCGGCCCCTATGACGACTTCCTGCAGATCGACGCCGCCATCAACCGGGGCAACTCGGGCGGTCCGGCCTTCAACCTCGAGGGCGAGGTGATCGGCGTCAACACCGCCATCCTATCGCCCAGCGGCGGCAGTGTCGGCATCGGCTTCGCCATTCCGGCCGGGATGGCGCAGGATGTCATCGCCGATCTGCGCGACGACGGCCAGATCGAACGCGGCTGGCTCGGCGTCGGCATCCAGGGCGTGACCGACGACATCGCCGAAAGCCTGGATCTGGAGAGCGCCCGCGGCGCCATCGTCTCCAATGTCACGCCCGGCGGTCCGGCCGCCGCCGCCGGAATCGAGACCGGCGACGTGATCGTCGCGGTGAACGGCGAGGCGATCGACCGTGCGCGGGCCCTGCCGCGGCTGATCGCGGGGATCGATCCCGGCGAGACGGCCGAGCTGGGGGTCTGGCGCCGGGGCGAGATCATCACCGTCGATGTCGAGATCGGCGCGCTGGACGAGACGCCGGCGGTCGCGGCGGTCGAGGAGGCGCCCGGCCGGTCCGACGCGGCGTTCGGCTTGCGGCTTGCCCGGCTCGACGCATCGGCGCGCCGCGCCTTCGGAATCGGCGCGGATGTCCAGGGCGTCGTCATCGCCGAGGTCGCGCCCGACAGCCCGGCCGCCGGGAAAGGCCTGCGGCCGGGCGACGTGATCACCGCCGTCGACCGGTTCGATGTGTCGACGCCCGCCGACGTGGTCGCCGGCATCGAGACGGTCAGGGAGAAAGGCCAGACCGCCGTTCTGTTACGGGTCAGCCGCGACGCGCGGGAGCGTTTTGTCGCCCTGCGCCTGCGCGCCGCCTGACCCGACGACGGCCGCCGGTCCGGCGCCAACCCCAACTTCGACCTCCCCCCGAAGGACGGGACGCGCCGGACCGGCGTGCCGCAAACACCGAAACGCCGGTCGTGCCGACGACGGCCTCAACCTTCGCGTTCCGGTATAAACTCCCTGTCGGAGCAAGCCGAGATGCGCGTCCTGGTCATCGAAGACGATTGCGAAGCCGCCCGCTACATGGTCAAGGGCCTGGCCGAGTCCGGCCACCTCGCCGACCATGCCGCCGACGGGGTCGACGGCCTGGCCATGGCCGGCGGCGGCCAGTACGACGTGCTGGTGGTCGACCGCATGCTGCCGCGCCTCGACGGCCTGTCGCTGGTGGCGGCATTTCGGGCCGACGGGGGCGATACGCCGGTCCTGTTCCTGAGCGCCCTCGGCCAGGTCGATGACCGGGTCAAGGGCCTGAAGGCCGGCGGCGACGACTATCTGGTCAAGCCCTATGCCTTCGCCGAGTTGCTGGCCCGTATCGAGGCGCTGGCCCGCCGCCGCAACCCGGCCCAGGCCGAGACGCGCTTTCGCGTCGGTGATCTGGAGCTGGACCTGCTGGCGCGGCAGGTCAACCGCGCCGGCCGGCGCATCGAGCTGCAGCCGCGCGAGTTCCAGCTTCTCGAATACCTGATCCGGCACGCGGGCCAGGTCGTCACCCGGACCATGCTGCTGGAAAATGTCTGGGACTATCACTTCGATCCGCAGACCAGCGTCATCGACGTCCATATCAGCCGCCTGCGGGCGAAGATCGACAAGGGCTTCGACCGTCCCCTGCTGCATACCGTGCGCGGCGCCGGCTACAGCCTGCGCGACGCGGATTGAGTTGGGAATGACGGCGCCAACCGCCAATACGACGTCATTGCCGGGCTCGACCCGGCAATCCAACGTCTGTGCGGTCTGCCCCGGATGCCCGGATCAAGTCCGGGCATGACGAATGGCTGAGGCCAGCCAGCATCGAGCCACCCGGATGCCGCCGGGCAAGCTGCTGCGGACCTCGACCTTTCGGCTGGCGCTGTTGTACCTGGCGCTGTTCTGCCTGTCGGTGCTGGCGCTGCTCGCCTTCATCTACTGGAACACGGTCGGCTTCGTCGCCGGCCAGACCGACGCCACGGTCAACGCCGAGATCACGGGGCTGGCCGAGCAGTATCGCCGCTCCGGCATCGCCGGCCTGCGCGCCGTCGTCGACGAGCGCAGCCGCAACCAGCGCTACAGCCTTTATCTGCTGACCAGTCCCGGTCCCGCCCGGGTGCCGATCGCCGGCAATCTCGACGCCTGGCCGCCGGTCGAGACCGGGCCTGGCGGCTGGCTCGATTTCGTCTACGACCGGCCCGTGGGCGCCGAGATCGAGACGCACCAGGCCCGCGCCCGGCACCTGTCGCTGGCCGGCGGCTTCAATCTGCTGGTCGGCCGCGACGTCGAGGGGCGCCGCCGGCTCGAACTGCTGATCCGGGAATCCCTGCTCTGGGTCATGGCATTGACGCTCGGCCTGGGCCTGATCGGCGGCCTGGTGATCAGCCGCAACATGCTGCGGCGCATCGAGGGCATCGCGCGGGCCAGCCAGGAGATCATGGCCGGCGATTTCAGCCGCCGCGTGCCGGTCGGCGGCAGCGGCGACGAGATCGACCGGCTGGCCGCCAATCTCAACGCCATGCTGGACGAGATCGAGCGCCTGATGACCGGCCTGCGCGAGGTCACCGACAATGTCGCACACGACCTGCGCAGCCCGCTCAACCGCCTGCGCAACCGGCTCGAGGTGACGCTGATGCAAGAACCCTCGGCGCCCGCCTATCGCGACGCCATCGGCGAAGCGATGGCCGACGCCGAGGGGTTGCTGAACACCTTCAACGCCCTGCTCGGCATCGCCCGGGCCGACGCCGGCGCGCCGGGCGAGAACCTGGAGCCGCTCGATCCCGGCGCGCTGGTCCGCGACGTCGCCGAGCTCTACGCGCCGGCGGCCGAGGACAAGGGCCTGACGCTCGACCACCATATCGACGACGGTCTTGGTCTTGACGGCGACCGCCACCTGCTGTCGCAGGCGCTCGCCAACCTGGTCGACAACGCCGTCAAGTACACGCCCGACGGCGGCCGCATCCGCGTTGCCGCCCGCCGCGACGGCGACGCCGTCGCGCTCAGCGTCGCCGACAGCGGTCCCGGCATCCCGGCGGCCGACCGGGCCCGTGTCCTCGACCGCTTCGTCCGTCTGGATGCCAGCCGCCACAGCCCCGGCAGCGGCCTCGGCCTCAGCCTGGTCCGCGCCGTCGCCCGCCGGCATGGCGCCGAGTTGCGCCTCGAAGACAACGCCCCCGGTCTGCGCGCCGTGCTGCTTTTTCCGGCGATGGCCGAGCGCTGACCCACGCATCCTTCGAGACGCGGGCTGCGCCCGCTCCTCAGGATGAGGCTGAGCATTTGGCAAAACCGCTCTTTCGTCATCTACCTGTCCTCGTCCTGAGAGCCTGTGAAGGAATCGCACCGCAGCCACCCAGGTTGTCATCCTGGCGAAGGCCAGGATCCACGTTTGTTGTTTTTCAACAGGTTGCGATGCCGCTGGATGCTGGCCTGC
>JANQKO010000562.1 GCA_028281075.1 Alphaproteobacteria bacterium
ACTTCTAGAGCGCCTGCGCACCGACATCGGCGATTATTTTGCCGACGATCGCCTGCTTCGGGAAACCGTGGACTGGCGTCCCAAGTTCGATTTGGCCCAGGGATTGGCGGCAAGCTTGGCCTATTACCGCGAGCACCTGAACCATTATGTTTAGCGGCTCCAGCCCCATGCCCAAGGAACAGGGAGGCACTTAGGGTGCGTGACATGGTTTTACCCACCGATCCCAAGGCGGCGCTTTTGGAGCGCGAAGCGGCCATTCGCCAGGCCATCGCGCCGGCCCCGAAGAACCGGTCGAGCTGGTCAACGTCCAGGTCGTCGGCCGCGGCCTGTCGGAGACGTCCCGAGTGCCGGACAGCGTCCGCTCGATCGCGGCGGCCGAGCATCCGGCATCGCCGGATCGGCGGGTCTATTTCGGACCGGACACCGGCTGGCTCGACGCCCCGGTCTTGCCGCGTTCCGCGCTGGCGACGTCCCGAAAAGGGCCGTGCATCATCGAAGAATATGACGCGACTTGCATCATCCCACCCGGCGCGACCGCCGCGCTCGACGATTACGGTAACATTCTCATAACCTTGGCGTAGATGAACCGGCCCGCGACATGCCGAATATTCGGGCATGATTTGCCCGTTAATTGGACTTCGCGGCCTCGCGTTTTCGACCTACACTAAGACCCAGCGGCGACGACTGCCGGCTATTGGAAGGGACACGGGCCTGGCCTGATCGAGCGCTGACAGACCGACCGGCGACGCACCTCTAGGCACCGACGGATGCGCGCCGGCCGGCGCGATCTCCCGGCGCTCGGCATTCCCTTCCGACCGGTGGCCGATCGGGTCCGGTCCCGATCCCGACGCCGTTACCGCCGGTGCCGCAATAATCGTTCGCGCCCGATCAACGGGCGAGCGGTCAACAGGGGAACAAGAACATGCGCACATTACTGATGAGCGTGACCGCGGCGGCCATCGCGCTGCCGCTGACGGCGACGGCCGCCGATCTGCCGAAGACCCACGTCAAGGTCATCGGCAACTACAGCACCGTCGCGCACGTCGCCAAGGTCGAGCAGGAATTCTGGGGCAAGATCGTGCCGGAGATGTCCGGCGGCCAGGTCACCGCCGACTACAACCACCAGGACGTCATGGGCGTGAAGGACTTCCAGGTGCTGCGCCTGACCCAGCTCGGCGTCACCGACTTCGGCGTCAGCGACATCAGCAAGATGGCGGGCGACGACCCGACCTTCGAGGGCTGCGACCTCGCCGGGCTGGCGCTCGACATCGGCATGGCGCGCAAGGTCTGCAACGCCTGGAAGCCGGCCATGTCGCGGGCCATGGAGAAGAAGTTCAACGCCAAGCTGCTGGCGCTCGGCGCCAATCCGCCGCAGGTCTTCTGGTGCCGTGGTCAGGTCGGCGGCGTCGCCGACCTGCAAGGCCGGAAGATCCGCGTCTTCAACAAGACCATGACCGATTTCGTCGAGGCCATCGGCGGCACGTCGATCAGCATGGCGTTCGGCGAGGTGGTGCCGGCGCTGCAGCGCGGCGTCGTCGACTGCGCCGTCACCGGCACGACCAGCGGCAATTCGGCCGGCTGGCCCGAGGTCACGACGCACATCTATCCGATGTATCTCGGCTGGTCGATCAACTTCCAGGCCATCAACCTGACCTCCTGGAACCGCTTCCCGCCGGAGGTGCAGGCCTTCTTCGAGAAGGCCTTCGCCAGGCTGGAGGACAATATGTGGGCCACCGTCGCCCAGTCCGCCGGCGAGGCCGACAATTGCAACACCGGCAAGGACCCCTGCACGCTCGGCAAGAAGGCCGACATGACCATCGTGCCGGTCAGCGACCCGGACAAGGAGCTGCACAAGAAGCTGATGCAGGACGTCGTGCTGGTGAACTGGGGCAAGCGCTGCGGCAAGGATTGCGCCGCGGAGTGGAACGACATGATCGGCCAGGTCGTCGGCATGGAGATCCCGCTCGGCAAGCTCTGAGTCCGTCCGTGATCGGCGGGCGCCGTCCCGATGCCGACGCCCGCCGCCATTCCCGTCAGGAAAACCTTCGCCGTCACCGTTCCACCGTTCGCCGCCGCCCGACGCGGTGAGCGGCGGCCACGCACCCGCCCCATGCCATGGATGACCTGATCGCCCTCGCCCGCAAGATCGCCCGCGCCGGCACCTGGTTCGGCGGCGGCCTGCTGGTCATCGCCGCGCTGATCATCGGCGTCGAGGTGGTGATCCGAAAGGCCTTCAGTTGGTCGATCGGCGGCGCCGACGAGCTTTCCGGCTTCGCGCTCGCCATCGGCAGCGCCTGGTCCTTCGCGTTCGCCCTCATGGACCGCGCGCATGTGCGCATCGACTCGCTCTATGTGGTGCTGCCGACCCGGATTTGCGCCGTGCTGGATGTCCTCGGCCTCGCCGCCCTGACCGGCTTCATGGCGCTGGTCACCTGGTTCGGCTTCGGTGTCTTCACCGAGACCTACAAGCACGGCTCGAAGACCATGTCGGCCTTGTCGACACCGCTGGTCTACCCGCAGGCGCTGTGGGTCCTGGGCCTGGTCATGTTCATGGCCGTCGCCCTGCTACTGCTCGCCCGCGCCCTGACCGCGCTGGTCATGGGTGACAGCCGCGGCGTGCAACGCCTGATCGGCTCGCGCACCGTGGCCCAGGAGATCGAGGAAGAGCTGCAGGAACTCGCCCGGCGCGGCGACCGGGACCCGGAGGCGCCGGCATGATCAACGTCACCATCGCCGTGCTGCTGGGCCTGCTGGCGATCAGCATTCCCGTCGCCGCCGTGCTCGGCATCGTCGGCCTGGTGCTGGACCAGACCTATTCCTTCCTGCCGCTCTATCTCGCCATCGGCGAGTTCTCCTGGGCCGTCTCTAACGACGTGATCCTGGTCGCCGTGCCGCTCTACATCCTGCTCGGCGAGATCCTGCTGCGCTCCGGTATCGCCGAGCGCATGTATGCCGCCATGATGCACTGGATGTCCTGGCTGCCGGGCGGGCTCATGCATTCCAACATCGGCACCTGCACGCTGTTCTCCGCCGTCTCCGGCTCCAGCGTCGCCACGGCGGCCACCATCGGCACCGTGGCCATGGGCGAGATCGAGAAGCACGGCTACAACGAGCGCCTGTTCGTCGGCACCGTCGCCGCCGGCGGCACGCTCGGCATCCTGATCCCGCCGTCCATCAACATGATCGTCTACGGCGTGCTGACCGAGACCTCGATCCCGCAGCTCTACCTCGCCGGCATGATCCCCGGCCTGGTGCTGGCGGGCCTGTTCATGCTGACGGTCATCATCGGCTGCCTGGCCAGGCCGGTCTGGGGCGGCCGCAAGATCGAGACCGACTGGGCCCAGCGCTGGGCCAGCCTGCCGGACCTGCTGCCGCCCTTCATCATCTTCGTGGTCGTGATCGGCTCGATCTACGGCGGCCTCGCCACGCCGACGGAATCGGCCGCGCTCGGCGTCATCATCGCGCTGGGCTTGGCCGCCTGGCGGCGGCGGCTGACCTGGACCATGATGCGCGACGCGCTGGAAGGCACCATGCGCAGCACGGCCATGATCATGGCCATCCTGCTGGGCGCCTACTTCCTCAACTTCGTGATCAGCTCCATCGGCCTCGCCGCCCAGGTCAACGCCTTCGTCACCGATATCGGCCTGACGCCGATGGGCACGCTGATCGTCGTCGTGCTGTTCTATCTCGTGCTCGGCATGTTCATGGAGACGCTGTCGATGATGATCGCGACGATCCCGATCATCACACCGGTCATCATCGCGCTCGGTTTCGACCCGGTCTGGTTCGGCGTGCTGATGATGCTGCTGATCGAGACCGCGCTGATCACCCCCCCGGTCGGCGTCAACCTCTATGTCGTCCAGGGCGTGCGCGGCCGGGGCCAGTTGCATGACGTGATGATCGGCGCGGCGCCCTTCGTGATCGCGCTGATGGCCATGATCGTCCTGCTGATCGCCTTCCCCGGCATCGCTCTCTGGCTGCCGGAAACGCTGGCGCGCTAGACCGGAATGTGTTCGCGCGGAATCCGGTTCACCTAACAAGACGGCCCGGCCGTCGCCGCCGCGACCCGACATCGCATCCTTCGAGACGCGTCCCTTCGGGCCGCTCCTCAGAGCGTGTGAATGAATTTACTCCCGACCCAAAGAAGCCGTCATGCTGGCGCAGGCCAGCATCCAGCGGCATCATGAACTGTTCAAAAACAACAAAAATGGATCCTGGCCTTCGCCAGGATGACAACTGGGGTGGCTTGGATGCAATTCTTTCACACCCTCTCAGGATGAGGCTTCGAGACGCGTCCCTGACGGGCCGTCCCCCGGGGCGAGGTGAGGCATCGATATCAAGGAAAAACCTCATCCTGAGGAGCGTCCGTCAGGGCGCGTCTCGAAGGATCGGCCATGGGACTCCGAGGATGGCGGACACCTGCGCCATCATCACACCGGCGCGTCAGCGGCAGATGGCGTAGGTGGCGTGCGCCACGGCCTTGGCGGCGATGACCAGGTCGCTCAGCAGCACGCGCTCGTCCGGCGTCGGCCATTCCTTGTAGATACGGATGTCGCCGGGACCGTATTGCAGGCTGGGAATGCCGGCCGCGGCCGTGATGTTGCCGTCGCCGACATTGCCGATGCGGCCGATGCCGCCGACCACGGGCTCGGCGCCGGCGGCGATCCGGTGGCCGTCGGCGAGATGCGTCACCAGCCGATGGTCCCGGGCGATCTCCATCGGGTCCTGGAACCAGCCCTTCTCGGTGCCGGATGCCGGGATCGTCAGTTCGTAGTTGAAAGCCGGATGCGCGGCCTTGATGCCGTCCAGCAGCCGCGTCAGGTCCGCCTCGACCGTCGCAAGCGTCTGCCCCGGCACGGTGCGAAGCTGGAACAGCATCACGCAGTCCCGGCTCGACATGCCGGTGTGGTTCGGCTGGTAGTAATGCTCCTTGTGGATCGTATCCACCGTGTGCATGGGAAAATCCGGCAGGTCCGGATGGGCCGTGAAATTCAGCCAGCCGCCGGGCGCGATCGGCGTCAGGCTGCTGCCCAGTCGGCGGATGATCTCGCATTGCTGCTCGACCGGATTCATGTAGGCCGCCCGCGCCTCCTCGCTAAAGCGGAAGAACAGCTCCGGCGCCGTGGTCTTGACCTCCGCCATGACGATGCCGACGCAGACATTGGCGATCGAGTTGTTCGAATGCTCCATGTTGATGCAGAGGTCGGCGGTGACGCCGGCATCCAGCAGCGCCCGGGTGCCGGCGCCGCCGTATTTGTGCGCCACGACCGGGCAGACCAGCACGTCGCCGCTGAGCCGCACGCCGGCGCGGACGATGGCGTCGACGGCGCAGACCATGGCCGCGACGCCGCCCTTGTCGTCATGCGCGCCCATGCCCCAGACCCAGCCGTCCTCGAACTTGGCGCCATGGGGATCGACCGACCAGCCGCTCATCTCGACGCCGGGGTCCATATGGCCGTTCAGCATCAGACTGGTCCCGCCGCCGGTGCCGCGCAGTCGCCCGACCGGCTGCCGGCTGAACTGGCCGGGCGCCTTCGGGTTCTCCACCTGCATCATCTCGACGTCGAGGCCGATGCGGTCCATGTGGTTCGCCAGATAGTCGGCGATCTCCTGTTCCTGGAACGTCGAGCTGGGGATGCGGATCAGCGCCTGCTCCAGCGCCAGCACGTCGTCGTCGGAAATCAGCGACCGGATCTCGGCCGTCTCGGCGGTCCCGGCCATCGGCTCAGTCCCCGGCCGCGTCGAGCCGCACCACGCGGCAGGGTTCGCAGTCCTGGGCAATGCCTTGCATCAGCGGCGCGGCGGCCGAGACCATGGCGGCGAACGGCGCCTGGCGGTCCGCCGAGGGTCGGAAGGCGGCAGGGCTCTGCGCCAGACCGAGCGCCAGCATGGTCTCGGTCAGCTTGTAGCCGGCGTTCAGCGGATTGATCACCGGCACGTCGGTCAGCGCCGCCAGCCGGCCGGCGACCGGCGCCATGCAGGTGCAGCCGAGCAGAATGGTATCCGCGCCGTCCTCGTCGACGGCCGCCGCCATCGCGCGCGCGATCCGGTCGATCATGCGGTCGGCGCCGGCGCGCATCTCGGTGACGAAATTGCTGTCGTCGTCCAGGCTCGCCAACTCGGCATCTTCGCCCACGAAGCGGATGCCGGCGCAGCTTTCGGCGAAGCCGTAGTCGGCCACGAGTTGTTCGTAGAGGTAGCGCAGTGCCTCGGGCCAGATCGTGACGATGGCGAAGCGCCGCCCCAGGCCGGCGGCGATCTGCATGCCGGCCTGCCCGGCGCCGACCACCGGCACCGGCACGGCGCTGCGCAACGCCGCCAGGCCGTAATCACCGATGGTGTTCAGGAACACGGCGTCATAGCCCGCGGCCACGGCCCGCAGGCCACCCTCGATGGTGCTGACCTGCATCAGCGCATGGTCGAGCTGGTTGTGCGGAAAGACCGGC
>JANQKO010000591.1 GCA_028281075.1 Alphaproteobacteria bacterium
GAAGCAGCTTTTCATCGGCGCCGAAGGCACGCTCGGCATCGTCACCGCGGCGGTTCTGCGACTGCTGCCCCGGCCGGCGGTCACCGCGACGGCGCTGGCCGCCGTCGCCGACCCGGCCGCCGCGGTGCGACTGCTGCGGCGGCTGCAGAGCGCTGTCGGCGAGGCCGTGACGGCCTTCGAGCTGGTCCCGCGCAGCGGGCTCGACCTGCATTTCGCGCATTGTGGCAAACGGCACGAGCCGTTCGGGCAGCGCTTCGACTGGCAGGTGCTGCTCGAAGCCCAGGCCGGCGCGGCCCGAACCGACCTGACCCGGGATCTCGAAAGCGCGCTGGCCGAGGCCATCGCCGACGGCCTCGTCCTGGACGCGGTGATCGCGCAATCGGACCGGCAGGCGGCGGCGCTCTGGCGCTATCGCGAGGGCCTGGCCTTCGCCCAGGTCGAGGACCCCGGCAACCTGAAGAACGATACCTCGGTGCCGGTGAGCGCGATCGCCGATTTCATCGATCATGCAAGCGCCGCCGCCGCCGACCTGGTGCCGGGCGTCCGGCCGATCCCCTTCGGCCATATCGGCGACGGCAACATCCACTTCAATCTCAGCCGCCCCCTGTCGATGCCACCGGACGCCTTCATCGCGCGCTGGCCAGCGCTGACCGAGGCGGTGACGCGGGCCGCCGCCGCGCTCGGCGGCTCGATCAGCGCCGAGCACGGCCTGGGCCGGTTGAAGCGCGACGCGATCGGACGCTACAAGCCGGCGGTCGAGATCGAGCTGATGTGGCGGCTCAAGCGGATGCTCGATCCCGACGACCTGATGAATCCGGGCAAGGTGCTGCCACCGCTGTGACGGTGGTTCGGGCCGGCGCGGGTTCCCGCGCCGACGATGCGCTTCGACGTGGCAACGCGGGACCTCGATCGCCCATCACGGATCACGCCGCGAAGCACCGAAACGGACCCGGCGGCGCCGGTCCGCAGGCTGCACGTGCGAATTGCCGAGCCGAAATCTGAAATCGCGAAGAGTCGGCGGCAAAACGCCATGTAATATTTCATAAAATTCACGACGAATACGACTTACGCGAACAAAAGCACGTCAACAAAACCCCAGTCTTTAACGTTTCCTTCTGCACTGCCGCCTAACAATAGCGGCGTGTCCCACCCTGTGAGGAAACCCGAAATGCTCTCCGCGGAGGTCGCGCCGCCGGGAAGCGACATGCTGGACATTGTCCGGACGCTCTCGGCCGCGCTCGGCGACGCGCTTGTCGTGACGACGTCCGGCGCCGGTGCCTCGGGACCGGACATCGTCCATGCGAACCCCGCGTTCGAAACGCTGACGGGTTATGCGGCCGTCGACGTCGTCGGCAGGCCGACCTCCCTGCTGTGGGGCGCGAAGACGTCGCGGCTGACGCTTGCCCGCCTGCGGGCGGCGCTGACCGGCGGCGGGCGCTTCGCCGGCGAGCTGATCATCGGCCGCAGGCACGGCGGCGAATGCCGCGTGGCCGTGCAGGCGTTCTGCCTGTCCGGACCGCGGCGCGACGAGACCTACTGGGCCGCCGTGCTGACGGACGCCGGCCAAGACAAGGCGGCGCGGTCGAGCAACGGCGAGCTGCAGGCGGTGGCCGACGCGGTGCCCGTTCTGCTGGCGGACATGGACGCGGACCAGCGCTATCTCCTGGTCAACCGCCAGCACGAGGCATGGTTCGACGCCAGCCGCGAGGACATCGTCGGCAAGGCGATGCACGAGGTCATCGGCTACGACGCCTATATGGAGCTGCGCCCTCATGTGCAGGCCGTGCTGGCCGGCAAGCCCGTCGAGCTCGAAAAGGAGCTGCGCTACAAGACGGCGGGCGCCCGCTTCGTGCGCACCTCGCTGATCCCCAAGACCAACGACGATGGCGGGGTCACCGGCTTCTACTCGCTGACCGAGGACATCAGCGCCCTGAAACGCGCCGAGGGCGCCCTTTACGACGCGATGATGGAATCGGAGGCGGCGAGCCAGGCCAAGTCCGAATTCCTGACGCATATGAGCCATGAGCTGCGTACGCCGCTGAACGCCATCATGGGCTTTTCGGAGACCATGAAGCTCGGCATGTTCGGCGACCTCGCGCCGCGCTATCAGGAATATGCCGAGCTGATCTACGGCAGCGCCGACCACCTGCTGGACCTGATCAACGGCCTGCTGGACCTGGCGAAGATCGAGGCCAACCGGTTCGAGCTGGCCGAGGAGGAGATCGATATCGCGCCGGTGCTGGAGGAGGCCGTGCGGCTGACGCGGGCCCGGCGCGACACCGACTGCGCGCCGATCGCCATCGATCTGCCGGCCGACCTGCCGCTGCTCTACGCCGACCGCCGGTCGCTGCGGCAGATGTTCCTGAACCTGCTGTCGAACGCGGTCAAGTTCACGCCGGGTGACGGCCGCATCGCCGTCGAGATCGATGGCGGCCCGATGGGATCGCTGCGCGTCCGGATCAGCGACACCGGCGTCGGCATCGCGCCGGAAAATCTCGAGACCGTGATGGAGCCGTTCGGCCAGGCCGCCGGCGCCGAACGCCTCAGCCTGGAAGCCGGCACCGGCCTCGGCCTGCCGCTGGTGAAGTCGCTGGTCGAGCTGCATGGCGGCGGCCTGGCGCTCGACAGCGAGCTGGGCGCCGGCACCACCGTGACCCTGACCTTCCCGGCGAACCGGGTGCACGCCCGCGCCGCGGACCGGCCGCGACACGCCGCGACCGCGACCTAGATTTCCCGGCGCCCGATCTCCTACCATCTCCCGCCCGCGTCGACGAACGCGGGTCTCGGGGAGGCAGCACCGATGGCAACGGGGATCATGGCCTTCTGGACGGATATCGCGCCCGGGGCCGAGAACGACTTCAACGAATGGTACAACCGCCAGCATCTGCCGGAACGGGTCGGCGTGCCCGGATTCCGCCATGGCGCCCGCTACCGGTCCGCCGGCGGCAAGCCGGCCTATTTCACCTTCTACGAGGCCGACGCGGTCGCGACGTTCCAATCCCGGGCCTATAAGCGCCGGCTGAACAATCCGACCGACTGGACCCGCAAGGTGATGCCCAGGATGCGCGACGTCACCCGCACGGTCTGCCGCCTGCGGCACCGCGAGGGCCATGGCCGGGGCGCTTTCGCCGCGACGGTCCGGCTGTCGCCGGCCGACGGCCGCCGGCGCGGGCTGGAGACCTGGCTGGTCACGTCGGCCCTGCCGGCGGTGGCGAAGGAACCGGGCATCGTCGGCGGCCAGCTCTGGATCGCCGACCCGGCGGCGACCGGCGGCGGCACCACCGAGCAGCGCGAGCTGCGCGGCGGCACCGACAACCTCGTCGACTGGGTCGTGCTGGTCGAGGGCACGGATGCCAAGCAGGTCCGCGCGGCCTGCGCCAAGCACCTGAG
>JANQKO010000629.1 GCA_028281075.1 Alphaproteobacteria bacterium
CATAGGATACGGTCGTTGGGTGGCCGGGTGGGGGAGCGGGCCGGCAAGGCCATTCGTAAAAGATCTCAAATAACTTGCCGGCCGTATTTACGGCACCACGGCAGGCAGGCCAAGACAAAGCCGGTCGCGGAGGGTTAGGGTGGCGCTCATGCGGAGACGCGCATCACGGATGGCGGCGGTCGGCGGCATCGGCCTGATGATGGCGGCTTGCAACGGCGGCGATACGAACTTTTCCCAATATCCCGGCTTTTCCGATTATTTCGCCGCGAACCCGCCGGCGGCGACGCCCGCCGGCGCGGCCGACCGCGCGCTGCTGGTCCGCCACCGGCCGCGGTTCTACCTGCCGCCCGGCCATGCCGGCCTGATCAGTTTCTATGACGACTACGTGGCGCAGGGCTACCTGCTGGACGGCGACGGCGCCCGGATTTCCGGCCAGGTCGACCGGGCGCTGCTGAACCGCCACAAGGACGACCCGCGCATCGTCTTCGTGCACGAACCCGGGACACGGGCCGCGCGGGCCGTGGTGTTCGGCCGGGTCGACCGGGTGACAGCCCCCTTCCCCGCCGCCGACGGCGCCCGGTCCGAGACTCTCACGTTCCTGACCTATCATGCCGTGTTCCGGCATTCCGGCCTGCCGGCTGGCGTGCCGGGCTGGCAGGCGGCGGCGCTGGAACTGATCGCCGACCCGGACGACTGGCATCAGCTCGACCACTACACCGCCGCCAGCCTCGTGCTGGGCGCCGACCGCGGGCCGTTGGCCCTGATGCTGCAGCAGCACAATTACCAGCGCACCTATCTCTTCGGGGCCGAGCTGGCATGGCCGGCGGACGGCCGGGTCGGCATCGATATCGCCATCCGCTCGAACGAGCTTTACCCGCACGACCCCGAACGCCGCCGGCGGCCGGCGGTCCGCTTTCCGGAACCGGACTCGCTGCGCTACCTCATGGGCTTCGGCGCGGCGCCGATGGATTCCGCCGACGACATTACCCATGGCGTGGTCGAGGCCGGCTACGAACTGGCGTTCCTGCCGCCCGACGACGCCTTCTACACCTTCAAGGGCTTTCTCGGCGAACGCCGCTCGCTGCCGGGGCGCGATGGGCCGCCGGGGGCCGACTACAACACGCTGCCCGACCTGAAGCCGCTGGCCCGGCAGCTTACGGTCAGCTACTGGCGGGCCGGCAACACCGGCGACCTGCGACGCTTCGAGGCCGCGCTGGCGGCCGACGACTGGTATCTGGCCTTCGCCCGGGCGCAGGCGGCGGTGTTCTGGCGGAACTGGCAATGCCTGCGCGCGCTGACGCGCGGCTGCCGGTTGGATTAGCCCGGGCGCAGCGGATATAACGGGGATGGGCCGAAGGGAGGACGCCATGAACGCGGTCACCGCCAGCGAAACCGAACAGGCGCCGATGCTGCTGCGCGCGGATGCCGGCGACGGCATCGTCGTGCTGACGCTGAACCGGCCGGCGGCCTTCAACGCACTGTCGAGCGACCTGATGACGGTGCTGCAGGATGAACTGGACGCGCTGGCCGGGGATCCGGCCGCGCGGGCGATCGTCATCGAGGGCGCCGGGCGCGGCTTCTGCGCCGGACACGACCTGAAGGAAGTGCGGGCGCTGTCGGACATCGATGCCCGCAAGACCCTGATGGCGCAGTGCTGCCGGCTGATGGAGACGGTCGTCAACCATCCCCGGCCGGTGATCGCCAAGGTGCACGGCATCGCCACCGCGGCCGGCTGCCAGTTGGTGGCGAGCTGTGATCTGGCCATCGCGGCGTCCGACGCCCGCTTCGCGACGCCGGGTGTCAATATCGGCCTGTTCTGCCACACGCCCATGGTGGCGCTGGGCCGCAGCGTCGCCCGCAAGCATGCCATGGAGATGCTGCTGACCGGCGAGATGGTCGACGCCGAGACGGCGGCGGGCTTCGGCCTGATCAACCGGCACGTGCCGGCGGCTGATCTGCACGCGGCGGTCCTGGACATGGCCCGCAAGATCACCTCGAAATCAAGCTACGTGGTGAAGATCGGCAAGCAGGCTTTCTACCGGCAGCTCGAGATGAACCTGTCGGACGCCTATGCCTATGCGTCCGAGGTAATGGTCGAGAACATGCTGGCCCGCGACGCCGAGGAAGGTATTTCCGCCTTCATCGAGAAGCGCGCGCCGGCCTGGCGCGACGAATAGGGGAAGGCACGACACCCATGACCGATACCGCGACCGCCGGACCGGCGGCCCCACCGGCCTATCTGGCCCACCACGACGGCTATGCCGACCGGACGCTGCGCGCGGTGCTGTCGAAGGTGCGCACGCTTGCGATGGTCGGCGCCAGCGGCAACTGGAAGCGGCCCAGCTTCTTCGCCATGAAGTACCTGCAGAAGCGCGGCTACCGGGTGATCCCGGTGAATCCCAGCCGGGCCGGCGACGAGATCCTGGGCGAGACGGTCTATCCGTCGCTGTCGGACGTGCCTGACCGGTTCGAGATGGTCGACATCTTCCGCGCGTCCGACGCCGCCTACGCGGTGACGCAGGAGGCGATCGCCAACAGGGACGCCAAGGGCATCGAGGTCATCTGGATGCAGCTCGGCGTGCGCAACGACGCGGCGGCCGAGCTGGCCGAGGCCGCCGGCCTGACCGTGATCATGGACCGCTGCCCGAAGATCGAATACGGCCGCCTGTCGGGCGAGCTGAGCTGGTGCGGCGTCAATTCGCGCATCATCACCGCGAAAACGCTGAGGTCGCCGAAACGATGACGACAGCCGAAGACCCGACGACCGGGGCGGCCGAAGCGCCGGCCGACGATTACGGTTTCGAGACGCTCGCCATCCACGCCGGCGCCCGGCCCGACCCGACGACGGGTGCCCGCGGCACGCCGATCTACCAGTCGACCTCGTTCGTGTTCGACGACGCCGAGCACGCGGCCGAGCTGTTCAACCTGCAGACCTTCGGCTTCATCTACTCACGGCTCGGCAACCCGACGGTCTCGGTGTTCGAGGAGCGCGTGGCGGCCTTGGAGGGTGGCCGCGCCGCCGTCGCCTCGGCCTCTGGCCACGCGGCGCAGTTCCTGACCGCGGCGACGCTGCTGGAGGCCGGTGACGAATTCATCGCCTCGCGCAATCTCTATGGCGGCTCGGTGACGCAGTTCGGCGTCTCGTTCAGGAAGTTCGGCTGGACCTGCCATTTCGTCGACATGACCGACCCGCGGAACATCCGTGACGCCATGACCGACAAGGTCAAGTTCATCTTCTGCGAGGGCCTGGCCAATCCGGGCGGCGTGGTGCTGGACCTGGCCGCGCTGGCTGGTCTCGCGCACGAATACGGCCTGCCGCTGATCGTCGACAACACGCTGGCGACGCCCTATCTCTGCCGGCCCATGGACTGGGGCGCCGACATCGTCATCCACTCGGCGACCAAGTTCATCGGCGGCCACGGCAACACCATCGGCGGCGTGGTGGTCGAGGCCGGCCGCTTCGACTGGGCCCAGAGCGACCGCTTTCCCAGCATGACGCAGCCCGATCCCGCCTACCACGGCCTGGTCTTTCACGAGACCTTCGGCGATTTCGGCTTCACCATGAAGATGCGCGCGGTGGCGCTGCGCGACTTCGGGCCGACGATGTCGGCGCAGTCGGCCTGGAACCTGCTGCAGGGGGTCGAGACGCTGCCGCTGCGCATGGACCGGCATTGCGCCAACGCGCTCGCCGTGGCCGAGTTCCTGGAGGCGCATCCCAAGGTGGCCTGGGTCTCCTATTCCGGCCTGAGGTCGAGCCCCTATCACGATCTGGCGAAGAAGTACCTGCCAAAGGGCGCCGGCGCGGTTTTCACCATCGGCCTCGCGGGCGGCTACGCGGCGGGCGAGAAGCTGGTGGACTCGGTGCAGATCCTGTCGCATCTCGCCAATGTCGGCGATACCCGCAGCCTGATCATCCATCCCGCCTCGACCACGCACCGGCAGCTTACCGAAGCGCAGCAGACCGCTGCCGGCGCCGGCCCGGAGGTGGTGCGCCTGTCGATCGGCATCGAAACCGTCAGCGACATCATCGCCGATCTCGACCAGGCGCTGGCCACGGTTTGACGGCCGCGGACGCGATGCCGGCGGCGGTCACGGGCATCACCGACTGGCTGCGGGGCGATGCCCGCCGGATCGTCGGGATGGGCGACCTGATCGACGCCTTCGCCGCCTGCCTGCGGCGGCACGGCGTGCCGCTGGTCCGCATGACGCTTTCCGTGCAGACGCTGCATCCGCAGATGCTGGTGGCGGCCCGGCAATGGACGCTGGAGGACGGCGGCCGCGACGTCGCGGTGCCGTTCGGCACCGATGTGACGGCGCAATATCTCGACAGCCCGATCCGGACCATCTTCGAGGGCGGCGCCATGCTGCGGCGGCGGCTTGGCGACGCGGACGCGGTGCTGGACTATTCGATCCTGCCGGAGCTGAAGGACCAGGGCATCAGCGACTATGTCGTCCTGCCCGTGGCGTTCAGCGACGGTCGGCCGAACGCCATGACTTTCGCGACCCGGGCGCCGAACGGCTTCAGCGACGACCAGGTGGCGGCGATGTCGGCCGCCGTGCCGGTGCTGGCGCCGCTGCTGGAGGTCCAGTCGCTGCGGCGGATCTCGCGGACGGTGCTGGAGACCTATCTCGGCGCCGCGACCGGCCCGCGGGTCCTGGCCGGCACGATCCAGCGCGGCGATGTCGAGATGATCGACGCCGTGCTCTGGTTCTGCGACCTGCGCGGCTTCACCGGACTGTCGGAGGCGCTGCCGCCGACACAGGTGATCGGCCTGCTGAACGGCTATTTCGAGGCGGTCTGCGGCGCGCTGGAGGCGCATGGCGGCGAGGTCCTGAAGTTCATCGGCGATGCCGTGCTGGCGATCTTTCCACTCGGCGACGGCACCGATGTCGCCGCGGTCTGCGCCAGGGCCGTCGCCGCCTCGCGTGATGCCGTGGCGGCGGTGGCCGCCACCGGCGATGCGCGCATCCGGTTCGGCATCGCCCTGCATCTGGGACAGGTGGTCTATGGCAATATCGGCGCGCCGGACCGGCTCGACTTCACGGTGATCGGCCCGCCGGTGAACAAGGTGACGCGGATCGAGGGCCTGTGCGCCGGCCTCGGCAGGACGCTGCTGACGTCCAGCGATTTCGCCGCCGCCTGCGGCCTGCCCGCGCGGCCGGTCGGCAGCTTCGCCCTGAAAGGCATTGCCGGCGACGAGACGGTCTATAGTCTGCCGGATATCGACTGACCCAGGGGAACATCATGGACGTGGACATTCGCAAGCTGATCGTGACGCACGAGACGGTGCTGTCGGAAGCCGATCAGAAGGCGGCGCCGCCGATCAACCGTGCCGTCGGCATCGCCGTCGTCGAGAACCCCTATGCCGGCCGCTATGTCGCCGACCTGTCGCCGATGTTCCATATCAGCCGGGATATCGCCGCCGAGCTGATGCCCCGGCTGGTGGCGCTGCTGGACGGCCCGCCGGTCAGCTACGGCAAGGCCGCGATCGTCGGCGCCGCCGGCGACGTCGAGCATGGCGGCGCGCTGATCCATCCCATGCTGGGCAAGCCCATGCGCGAGGCGGTCGGCGGCGGCAAGTCGCTGATTCCGTCGAACTGCAAGGTCTCGGCCGCCGGCACGCCGATCGACCTGCCGCTCGGCCACAAGGACGATCCTTGGTCCTTCGACCATTTCGACACCGTGACCATCATGGTCGCCGACGCGCCGCGGCCGACCGAGATCCTGCTGGCGATGGCCATCGCCGACGGCGGCCGCGTCGACCCGCGGGTCGGCACGGCGCCGATCGTTTGAGGTGTGAGGGATTGTTTTGGCGGCCTTGCCGGCCCGCTCCCCCACCCGGCCAC
>JANQKO010000658.1 GCA_028281075.1 Alphaproteobacteria bacterium
TGCGGCGCAACCTGAAGAGCCGCGTGGAGGTCCTAGTGCCCATCGAGGACCCGTCGCTGCGCCACGAATTGCAGGAGGTTTTCGAGCTGCAGCTGGCCGCGGCGGACGGTGGGGCTCGGTCTCACGGTACTGGTCGGGCTGTTCATCCTCTACAACCTGTTCGGCGACCGCTTCGAGGGCCCGCTGAACCACGGCCTGATTACCTATGAGCACTTCGTCGACATCATGGTGTTCACGACGGACGGCATCTTCGGCGTGCCGCTCAGGGTCGCTGGCACCTATGTGTTCCTGTTCGTGCTGTTCGGCACCTTTCTGTCGCGGGCCGGCGGCAGCGACTTCTTCTTCGACCTGGCGGCGGCGCTGAGCGGGCGCACGCCCGGCGGGCCGGCGAAGATCGCCGTGGTCTCGTCGGGACTCTACGGCACCATATCGGGCAGCCCGACATCGGATGTGGTGACGACAGGCGCGGTGACGATCCCGATCATGAAGCGGCTCGGCTATTCCGGCTCGCTCGCCGGCGGCGTCGAGGTCGCGGCCTCCACGGGCGGCAGCATCCTGCCGCCGGTGATGGGTTCGGCCGCCTTCATCATGGCCGACTTCACCGACCTCGATTACCTCGACATCGTCGTCGCCGGTCTGGTGCCGGCGTTGCTCTATTACATCTGCATCTATACGCAGGTGCATCTGCGCTCGCTGAAGCTGGGCCTGGCGCCGCTGGCGGCCGCCGATGTGCCGCTGCTGCGCGACACCATGAAACGCGGCGGGCTGTTCCTGGTGCCGCTGGTGGTGATTGTGGTGGCGCTGGTGCAGGGCTATACGCCGACCTACGTGGCGGTGTTCGGGGCCGCTGCCGTGCTCGTGACCTCGCTGTTCCGGGCCGACACGCGCATGGGGCCGCGCGCGGTCTACGAGACGCTTGCCGAGGCCGCGCTGCGCATGGTGCCGGTGACGGGCGCCTGCGCCGCGGCGGGACTGGTGATTGGCGGCATCACCATGACCGGGCTCGCGGCCAAGTTCTCGCATCTGATTTTCTTCCTGACCGACGCCGACCTGTTTCTGTCGTTGCTGGCGGCCGCGGCGCTGACCATCGTGCTCGGCCTCGGCATGCCGACGCCGAGCGCCTATATCCTCGCCGCCGTGCTGGTCGGGCCGCTGCTGATCAACGACCTCGGCGTCAACCTGATGGCCGGGCACATGTTCCTGCTTTACTTCGCGGTGCTGTCGGCGATGACGCCGCCGGTGGCGGTCGCGGCCTATGCGGCGTCCGCCATCGCGCAGGACAATCCGTTGAAGATCGCCGTGACCGCCGTGCGGCTGTCGCTCGGCGCCTTCGTGCTGCCGTTCGCCTTCGTCTACGCCAACGGCATCCTGCTGATCGGCGAGCCGGTGGAGATCGTGCTGGCCTGTACGGGCGCGGCCGTCGGGCTGGTGTTGCTGTCGATCGCCGCCGAGGGTTATCTCAAGGCGCCGATCCCGAACTGGCGGCGGCTGCTGGCGGCAGGCGCCGGGCTGGCGCTGCTGGCGCCGACGCCGGTCACGGGGGCGGCCGGCCTGGCGGCGGGCGCCGTGGCGCTGGCGCCGAGTTTTATCGGCGGGGCTGGCCGGCGCCGCCCTGGTGGCTGAAAGCGCCCACATCAACGACGGTGCCGGAAATCTGCGCCGCCTGGTCCGACAGCAGGAAGGCGACCGCGTTGGCGATGTCCTGCGGCGTGGTCGGACGGCCGCTCGCGGTCCGGACCGGCGGCAGCGTCGCCCGCGCGGCCATCTCCTCGACCATGCCCGACGCGGTCTGCGGCCCCGGCACCACGGTGTTGACCCGGATGCGGTCGGCCAGGTGGTCGTAGGCCATGGCGGCGCTGAGCGCGAAGACGCCGCCCTTGCTGGCGCAGTAGGCGGCCGAGTTCGGCTTGCCCCAGCCTGAGCCCGAGCCGATGTTGACGATGGCGCCGCCACCGGCCGCGACCATGTGCGGGATCACCGCGCGTGACGTCAGGTACGGTCCCTTCAGGTTGACGGCCAGCACCCGGTCGTAGGTGGCTTCGTCGGTATCCAGAATGGTGCCGCTCGGACGGATGGCGGCGTTATTGACCAGTCCATCGATGCGGCCGGTCGCGGCGAGCGCCGCCGTGACCACGCGGGCGACGTCGCCGGCGCTCGACACGTCGCCGTCCATCACCGCGCCCTCGAGCCCGGCGTCGGCCAGCGCCTCGCGGGTGTCTTCGACGCCGCCCTCGGCGGCGCTGCCGGGCTGGCGCGTGGACAGACCGAAGGCGACCACGCGCCAGCCGCGCCGCGCCAGGTCCAGCACAATGCCACGGCCGATGCCGTAGGTGCCGCCGGTGACGATGACGGTGCGACGGTCCGGCACAGGGCGGTCTCCTAGAAAAACGTGGTCAGGTTCTTGGCCAGCAGCACGTTCTGATCGAGGAAAATCTCGCGCCGGGTGATCAGGAAGCTGTCGCCCGACCGGCGCAGGCGGTCGTGGCGCTTGCCGACATAGAAATCGGTCTCGGTCTCGGTGCGGTTGCGGTAGAGCAGGAAGCGGCAGCGGGCCTCGACAATAGCGTCGTCGGCGGCCTCGGCCTCGACGTTCGAGACCATGTGCGTCGTGCGCGAGACCGGCTCCTCGGCCCAATGCACGCCGGTCATGATCTGCTTCACGCGCTGCTCAATCTCGAACTTGCCCTCGTCGAACCAGTTCAGGTCCCTGCCCTCGGCCGAGCGCTCGCCGTCCCATGCGCCGAAGGGCCGGTTGTAGTTGAGCGGCATCCAGTAGCGCAGGTCGTCGGCCAGCAGGTCGAGCCATTGCTGGAACCGCCGCGAGTCGAGCAGGTCGGCTTCGCGGGCGTAGAACTGCTCGACGGCGTGCTTGAGCAGCAGGCGGTCGAGCAGGGCCTTGTCGGCGCCGATGTCCATGGTGCTACTCCGCCGCCTTGATATCGGCGGGCCGGCGCGTCTCGGCGCCGGGCGGGGTGTCCATCATCGCCGCCCAGCGGGCGTAGAAGGCGCGCTGGTTCTGCTCCGAGACGTCCTCGGTCGCGTAGACGTCGCCGCCGAGCCAGTCGACCGGCCAGCCCTTGCGCTCGTGGCCGAGCCCCATGCCGTAGTGGAACGGATGCCGGCGGGCGATGGTGCCGCGCGCGCCCTCGTGCGCGTAGCCCCAGTTCTCCATGTCGTCCTGCTCGGTCAGGCCCGAGGGTCCCTGGTAGCGGATGACGTAGTGGCGCAGCACGTTCTTCACTTCGTCGGGCGCGGCCTTGGGTACCAGGAAGATGCGCCAGGTCTCGGTCTCGTGCGGGCCGGCCGGATGCCAGGTGCCCATGGACTGGACGCCGTTGGAGTAGGAGACGTTCGGAAAAATCGTGCCGCCATGGCCGAACCAGCGGGACTTCTCGCCCAGCCGCTCCTGGCGTTTGGCATAGCACTCGCGGAACCAGTCCTCGACCACCGGCATTTCCTGGTAGGTCGGCATGTAGTCGTAGTCGTCCTTGAACAGCTCGCCGCGCGCGGTGTGGCCTTCCGGCGTGATGCAGATGTTGAGCTTATGGACCTCGCGCTTGCGGGTGACGGTGTCGTAGGTGTGGCGGCCCTTGACGCCGGCCGGCGACAGCACGACCTGGTCGACCGAGGCGTGACTGGGATTGTGGTAATAGTCGCCGGCGAAATTCTCGGCGCCGAACTTCCAGTTGTTGGGCATGCGCCATTTAAAGATGCCGCCGAGCGCTTCCCAGTCGCCGAACGTGCCGTCGGGCAGCTCGCAATAGTCGTCGAAATAGAAGCGGTGGTCGCCCAGATAAGTCTCGAAGTCGGGTGTGGCCTCGTCCCAGCAGGCGAAGATGAAGCCGTGATAGCTGCTGACGCGGGCCTCGATCAGGCCCCATTCGTCGCGGTCGAGTTCATTGTGGTAGCCGCTTTCGAGCTTGGGCACGGCGATCAGCGCGCCCTGATCCGAATAGACCCAGGCGTGATAGGGGCAGTAGAACTTGCGCGTGTTGCCGTGGTCGTAGCGGCAGACCCGCATGCCGCGGTGGCGGCAGTTGTTCAGGAACACGTGCAGGCGGCCGTCGCGGTCGCGGTTGACGATGACCGACTCCTCGCCCATGCGGCCGAGCACGAAATCGCCGGGCTCGGGGATCTGGCTCTCGTGGCCGACGAACAGCCAGGCGCGCGCGAACACGCGCTCCAGCTCGTCCGCGTAGATGGCCTGGCTGCTGAAGATGTCGCGGCTGATCAGGCCCCGGTCGATATCGACCAGGCCGCCGCCATGGATTCGTTCCCCGCCGTCACGCATACCGCGACCTCCCGAAATTCCGGCCGACTATACACAGGGCCTCTCGGGCGCGACAACACGGGCGCCGCGGTCGTCAACGGTGGCCCGTCAGCCGGAACCGCAGCGCCTTCTCGAGCTCGAGGATGGCGAAGAGCGCGATGCCGACGCCGATGATCTCCAGGCCGTGCAGGAGATCGACCGGCCGCGTGTCGAAGAAGGCCTCCATGAACGGGGCGTAGGTGAAGACGAGCTGCAGGGCGGTGACGACGGTGACGGCGACCAGCACCGCGCGGGTGCCCATGATGCCCGTCAGGGTCAGCGACGGCGCCCGCAGGTAGCGCACGCTGAAGAGGTAGAAGACCTCCATCACGACGAGCGTGTTGACCGCGTAGGTGCGCGCTTCCTCGATACTGGCGCCCTGGGCGCGGGTCCAGACGAAGATGCCGAAGACGCCGGCGACGAACAGCAGCGACACGAAGACGATGCGCCAGATCAGAAACCCGGACAGCATCGGCTCGCGGGCCGGCCGGGGCGGACGCGTCATCACGTCGCTCTCGGTCGGCTCGAAGGCGAGCGCGATGGCGAGGCCGACCGAGCTGACCATGTTGACCCAGAGGATCTGCAGCGGCGTGATCGGCAGCGTATAGCCCAGCAGGATGGCCATGATGATGGCGAAGGACTCGCCGCCGTTGACGGGCAGCAGGAAGACGATGGCCTTCTTGAGATTGTCGTAGACCGTCCGGCCTTCGCGCACAGCGGCGGCGATGGAGGCGAAATTGTCGTCGGCCAGCACCATCTCGGCCGCTTCCTTGGCCGCCTCGGTGCCGTTGCCGCCCATGGCGACGCCGACATCGGCCCGCTTCAGCGCCGGCGCGTCGTTGACGCCGTC
>JANQKO010000659.1 GCA_028281075.1 Alphaproteobacteria bacterium
ATCGGCGGCGGCCTGCCTGAGCTCTCGAACCTCTACCGCATACCTGTCCGGCAGGCCGCCTTCTTTTCATATCCATTCCCGCGATCCCGGTCCATCGGCCGCCGGCGCTATCGGATAGACACGCCTGTTGAAAAAATAGGACATCTGTTTTGAAAACGAAAAATATCGGTTTAATTGATAATTTTGCGCAACAAATGCGTATTTACACAACGGCGGGCCGTACCTATCTTCCGATCTGTTCGGGCCGAACATGACGTCTATCCGCCGCTGCGGAGGTCGCGGGATGCGCCTTACCGCATCGAACAGGAGTGGGTCCGAATGTCCATTGCCTCCACCACCCGATATGCCGACGCGTTGACGGCGGCGCAAGCGGTACTGGACCGGGGTTCGCTCCGGGACCGCTATGCCGCCGTGCGTCAGGCGACGATGTCGCTGACGGACGGTCTCTCGGACGAGGACCAGGTGGTCCAGTCGATGCCGGACGCCAGCCCGGTGAAATGGCATCTCGGCCATACGACCTGGTTCTTCGAGACCTTCATCCTGGCCGACCACCGGGCGGGGCATGCGCCGTTCGATCCGGACTTCGGCTTTCTGTTCAATTCCTATTACGAGGCCAAGGGACCCCGGCAGCCACGGCCGCGCCGGGGCATGCTGACCCGGCCATCCTTGTCGAAGGTGGTTGATTTCCGCCGGCATGTCGACGACGCCATGACCGCGCTGCTCTCGACGGCCGACGCTCGGACCTGGCACGAGATCGCCCCGCTGGTCGAGCTGGGCCTCAACCACGAGGAACAGCATCAGGAGCTGATCCTGACCGACCTGTTGCATGCGTTTTCCTGTAATCCGCTGAAACCGGCCTACCGGCCCTATCGATCCGCGCCGGCGGCCGAAACCCCGGCGCTGACATGGCTGGGCTTCGACGAAGGGCTTTACGAAATCGGCCATGACGGCGGCGGGTTCGCCTTCGATCACGAAGGCCCCCGGCACAAGGTCTGGCTGCGGCCGTTCCGGCTGGCGTCCCGGCTGGTGACCAACGCCGACTGGCTGGCCTTTGTCGAGGCCGGCGGCTACGAGCACCCCGAATTCTGGCTGTCGGACGGCTGGGCCCTGGTGCAGGCGGAAGGCTGGCGCGCGCCGGTCTATTGGCAACGGCGCGACGGCGCCTGGTGGTCGATGACGCTGTCCGGCATGCAGCCGCTCGAGCCCGACGCCCCGGTAAGCCAGATCAGCTATGTCGAGGCCGACGCCTTCGCCCACTGGGCCGGGAAACGGCTGCCGACGGAAGCCGAGTGGGAGGTGGCGGCGCGATCCGTCACCGTCGACGGCAACCTACGCGGCAGCGGCCTGCTGCGGCCGACCGCCGCCGCCGGCCCGGCCGGTCGGCTGCTGCAGATGTATGGCGACGTCTGGGAATGGACGCAGAGCGCCTATACCGCCTATCCCGGCTATCGCGTGCCCGACGGCGCGGTCGGCGAGTATAATGGCAAGTTCATGTGCGGCCAGTTCGTCCTGCGCGGCGCCTCCTGCGTCACGCCCGACGGCCACAGCCGCGCCAGCTACCGAAACTTTTTCTATCCCCATCAGCGCTGGCAGTTCACCGGCCTGCGACTCGCGGAGGACGCCTGATGTCCGGTGGACCGGCCGCCGCGGTTGGCGAAATCGACGACTTCCACGATCTCGGTGACGACGTCGAGGCGTTCCGCGCGGACGTCCTGCGCGGCCTGTCGCAACCACAGAAGCAGCTCCCCTGCAAATACTTCTACGACGAACGCGGCTCCCGGCTGTTCGACCGGATCTGTGAGCTGGATGCCTATTATCCGACCCGGACCGAGATGCGCATCCTGGAGGATTGCTGCAACGAGATCGCGGCCTTGACGGCCGGCGGCGCCAGCCTGGTCGAGTTCGGCAGCGGCGCCAGCCGGAAGGTCCGGCTGCTGCTCGACCGGCTCGACCGTCCCAACGCCTACATTCCCATCGACATCTCGCGCGAACACCTGCTCGCCGCCGCCCGGACGCTGGCGGCCGACTATCCGACGCTGGTCGTGCTGCCGATCTGCGCCGACTATACCGGGTCCCTGGCCCTGCCCGACTGGGCCATGAGCGACGCCCGGCTCGGATTCTTTCCCGGCTCGACCATCGGCAATTTCGAGCCCCGGGCGGCACGGGCGTTTCTCCGGGGCGCCGCCGGCATCCTCGGCGACGGCGCGTCGCTCGTCATCGGCGTCGATCTGAAAAAGGATCTGCGGATCCTGCACGAGGCCTATAACGACCCGCTCGGCGTGACGGCGGACTTCAACCTGAACCTGCTCCGGCGGATCAATGCTGAGCTCGGCGGCAACGTCGACATCGCGTCGTTCGCGCACGACGCCCGATACAATGACGACCTCGGCCGCATCGAGATGCATCTGGTCAGCGAACGCGCCCAGACCGTCGACATCGCCGGACAGCGCTTCACCTTCCGCGCCGGCGAAACCATCCATACCGAAAACTCCTACAAGTACGACCTCGATCAGTTCCGGGCGCTGGCCAACGACGCCGGATGGTCGCACGACCGGGTCTGGTGCGACGAGGACCGCCTGTTCAGCGTGCACTATCTGAGCACGGCCACCTGACGGCGGCGGCACACGGCCCTGCAATCGCCGCCGCGGATCGTCGGCCGGCACCGGGCGCGCAACGCGCATCCGTCTGCGCGACGCGGTCCAGATTCCGCGCGAGCGGAAAACGCTCTATTCGAGGAACCGGCTCAGCACGATCGCCACGGCGGCGATAACCGCGATTCCGAGCGCCAGCGGCTCCCAGCGCGCCCCATGGTCACGATAGATCTGCTTGAAGATCCGGGCCAGCACCAGCGCGATCACGGCGCCGACAACAAAGATGACGGGTTCCATCGCCGGTCATGTCCGTTGCGTTGTCATGTCACGATTCTGGTCCGTGGTCCGCCGCCCGGACCGTTGTATACCCTGGCTGGCCCGCCGCCAATCGCCTTCGCCCGATGATTGGTCTCATTGGCGCCCTTCCGGGCCGGTGTCTCAAGCCACCGGCGGCAGGGCGTAGAGCGCGATGGCGAAGAAGTGCAGGGCGCTGCCGGTCAGCACGAAGACGTGCCAGATCGCGTGATTGAAGCGCAGGCGGCGCCAGGCATAGAACGGCACGCCGGCCGTGTAGGACAGCCCGCCGGCCAGCAGCAATATCGACCCGCCCGCGCCCAGGCCCTTGACCACCGGTCCCACCCAGACGATGCCGAGCCAGCCGATCGCCAGGTAAAGCATCGTCGAAACGCGGTCGAACAGCCGGACGACGCAGAGCCGCAGGACGATCCCGGCCACGGCGAGCAGCCACACGGCCAGGATCAGCGGCAGGCCGAACGACAGCGGCATGGTCAGCATGGCGATCGGCGTATAGGTGCCGGCGATCAGCAGGAAGATCGCGCAATGGTCGACCGCCAGCAGCAGGCGCTTGGCGCCGCCATGCCAGGTGCCGTGATAGAGCGTCGAGCTGAGGTAAAGAATGACCAGCGCCACGCCGTAGACCACGGCGCTGGCGATCACGACCGCGTCGCCGGCGGTCACCGCCAGCCAGATCAGCACGCCGAGGCCGACCATGCTCAACACCGCGCCGACCCCGTGCGTCAGCGTGTTGACCACCTCCTCGATCAGCGTCTCTTCCGGATGATCGTCGTTTGTCATCGTGTTTTCGCTCCGCGGCGGGGCGGGCGGGGAACATCGCCGGCGGCCCGTTCTCGAAACCGGGTCGAATCACCTACATTCTGGGCGGCGGAGAAGGCAATTCGATGACGCGCGAATCCGAACTCTACGCACCCGTAAAGACCTACCTGGAAAGCCAGGGCTATATCGTCAAGGGCGAGGTCCGGAACTGTGATCTGGTGGCCCGGCGCGGCGACGAGGCGCCGGTCATCGTCGAGCTGAAGCAGCGCTTCAGTCTGGAGCTGGTTTTCCAGGGCATCGACCGCCAGCGCATGGCCGACAATGTCTATCTCGCCGTCGGCGTTCCCGCCGGCCAGGCCCGGACGGCGCTCTGGGAGCGGCGCCGGCGCGACATCCACCGCCTCTGCCGGCTGCTGGGCCTGGGCCTGCTGGCCGTGCATATCGGCAACCGGCGCCTGCCCAGGGTCGAGGCGCATCTCGACCCGGCGCCCTACCGGCCGCGCAAGGACCGCCGCCGCGGCGGCCTGCTGCTGAAGGAATTCGAACACCGCGTCGGCGACCCGAACGCCGGCGGCGTCAACCGGCGGCCCGTCGTCACCGCCTACCGGCAGGACGCGCTTCGCTGCGCCACCCGGCTGGACGCCGACGGCCCCATGAAGCTCGCCGTTCTGCGTCAAGCGAGCGGCGTGCGGAAAGCCGCCAGCATCCTGCAGAAGGACGTCTATGGCTGGTTCCAGCGCGTCGACCGGGGCATCTACACGCTGTCGCCCAAGGGCCGGGAGGCGCTGCGAACCTATGCCGACATCGTCGAGACGCTGCGATAGACCGGCATCGACGGACCGGATCGGGCCGGCGGCGCGTCCCGCGGGCGCCGCCATACCGCCATGCGGTCAGCCCGGTATCAGCGCCTCGACTTCATCGTCGGTTGGAAAACGGCCGAGCTGCTTCTTCGAGAAGCGCAGCGCGCCGTCCACGGTGATCTCGAAGACGCCGCCACCGGATTCGATGAACTCAACCTCGGCGCCCGCCTTCTCCACCAGCCGGTCCCTCACACGGAGGGCATTCGGTTCGTAGTTTCACTGGACGCAGTATTCAATGGTCACTTTCATGCCGACAACTCCGTCAGGCCGGAAAC
>JANQKO010000664.1 GCA_028281075.1 Alphaproteobacteria bacterium
TTCGGCGGCGCCAAGGGCCGCACGGAAGTGCCGCGCATCGTCGACTGGTACATGGACGGCAAGATCAACATCGACGACCTGATCACCCACACCATGCCGCTGGAGGAGATCAACTCGGCCTTCGACCTGATGCATGAGGGCAAGAGCATCCGCAGCGTCGTCGTCTACTGACGCGGCGGCGCTGGTCCGGCGACGACGATGCGTTGACTTCGCCCGGCCTCAGCCCCGAGAATGCGCCGCAGAAGGCCGGCATGTCCGACCGGCCGAAGCATCCTGATCCGTTTGGGAGGAGACAGACATGACGGGACCGATCCTTGCCGCGCGCCTGCGGGCCGGCATGAAGACCACGGCGCTGGCGCTGGCCATCGGCGCCATGGCGGCGTTCGCGACGCCGGACGCGGCCGAGGCCGCCAAGACCCTGCGCATTACGCTGCAACTGCCGCTGAAGAACATCCTCGGGCAGAACCATCTGGCCTTCAAGGAGATCGTCGAGCGCGAGTCGAACGGCGAGATCAAGGTCGAGATCTACGATTCGGCCCAGCTCTACAAGGACAAGGAAGTGCCGCAGGCCGTCGCCTCGGGCGCGGTCGAGATGGGCTCGGCGTCGCTGACCCGCTTCGCCGGCACGATCCCGGCCGTCGACCTGATGTTCGTGCCGTTCACGTTCAACGACAACGCCTCCATCGCCAAGGCCACCGCGCCCGGCCATCCGATCCGCGAGGCGCTCGACGCCGAGATCCTGAAGACCGGCGCCCGCGTGCTCTGGTGGCAGGCCTTCGGCCTGTCGGTGATGCTGAGCAAGGACGAGCCGATCGTCACGCCGGCCGACATGAAAGACAAGAAGGTCCGGGTGTTCGGCAAGATCCTGGGCGAGTTCGTCCGGCAGACCGGCGCCGCGCCGACCCTGATGTCGGGCTCCGAACAGTTCCTGGCCTATCAGCGCGGTACCGTCGATGCCGGCATGACCGGCGTCACGGCGGTGAAGTCGCGCAAGCTGCACGAGGTCATGGACTACACCATCCTGACCAACCATGCCGGGCTGGAGTTCGTCGTGCTGATCAACGAGGACGTCTGGCAGGACTTCTCGGACCAGGAGCGCGCCATCATCGGCGGCGCCGCCCGCACGGTCGAACAGGAGCTGCGCCAGAAGTACGCCAAGATCCACGAGGACACCATCGCCTGGATCAAGGCCGAGACCGACATGAAGGTGGTCGACCTGACCGACGCCCAGCGCGCGCAATGGCGTGAGGCCGCCCAGCCGGTGATCGACTTTTACATCGAGCAGTCCGGCCCGCTGGGCGAGAAGCTGATCTCCGAAGCGCGCAAGCTGCAATAGCGGCGGATGCCTTGTGGCGGCATGGCCGGTGGGCCGTCACCGCCGGCCATGCCGGCCCACGCGCGTGATCCGACATGATGCGCCTGATCGACCATATCGGTGAGTACAGCGGCCGGTTCGCCGCCTGGATGTTCTTCGTCATCGGCGGCATGATCACCTACGAGGTGGTGGCGCGTTACGTCTTCAACGCGCCGACGATCTGGGCCGAGGAAATGAGCCGGTTCTTCCAGATCTGGGCCACCTACCTGGCCGCCGCCTACGTGCTGCGTCACCGGCACATGATCCGCATCACGCTGCTGGTCGACCGCCTCGGATCGCGGGGGCGGCGCTGGGCCGAGGCGTTCTCGCTGGTCTGCATCGCCGGTTTCTGCGGCGTCGCGATCTGGTGGGGCGTCGAGATCGTCGTCGATTCCATTCAGAAGGGCCGTGCCAGTTCGACCATGCTCGGCGTGCCCAAATGGTATACCGAGATCGCCATTCCGATCGGCTTCGGCCTCTTGCTGCTGCAATGCCTCGCCATGCTCGCCCGTCTCACCCGTGGCGAGAACTTGGGCGAAGATCGCATCGAAGAGCAGATGTAACGCCACATGACCGACGCCGCATCCCCCACGCCGTCATTGCCGGGCCCAGACCAGGCAGTCCATGCCACAGCGTTCCGCGCGCGCCATCCCTGGATGCCCGCGGATCAAGTCCGGGCAAGACGATAGTCAGGAAGACGTAAGCCCCAATGTCCGCCATCGTCATCCTGCTCATCCTGCTGGCGCTGCTGCTGACCGGCCTGCCCATCGCCTTCGCGCTGGGCGGGCTCGGGCTGGCGCTGCTGCTGGTGAACGACCTGTCGCTGGTGATCGTGCCGCAGGCGCTCTACAGCTCGATCGACAACTTCATCCTGCTGGCCGCGCCGCTGTTCATCCTGATGTCGAACATCCTGCTGAAGGGCGGCGTCGGCCGGGACCTGTTCGCGGCCGTGCAGACCTGGGTCGGCCACTGGCCGGGCGGACTGGCGGTCGCCACCATCGTCTCCTGCGCCATCTTCGCGGCGATCTCCGGCAGCTCGGTGGCGACGGCCGCCACCATCGGCGTCGTCGCCATCCCGGAGATGATCCAGCGCGGCTACCAGCCACGTTTCGTCTATGGCCTGCTGGCGGCCGGCGGCACGCTGGGTATTCTGATCCCGCCGTCGATCCCGATGATCATCTTCGGCATCGTCGCCGAGGAGAGCATCGTCGACCTGTTCCTGGCCGGCATCGGCCCCGGCCTGATGCTGGCCGGCATGTTCATCATCTTCTCGATCCTCTATGCCAAGTTCTCGGGCGCCTTCACGCCGGTCGCGCGCGCCACCTGGGACGAGCGCGTGCGCGCGACGATGCGGGCGACGCCGACCTTCGTGCTGGCGGCGGTGATCATTCTGGGCATCTATCTCGGCATCTTCACGCCGACGGAAGCGGCCGGCATCGGCTTCGCCATGGCGCTGATCCTGACCATCTTCGTGCTGCGCTCGATCACCTGGGCGCAGATCAAGGAAGCCGTCATCGAGTCCATGCGCACGACGGTGACGATCCTGCTGATCCTGGCCGGCGCCAAGGTGTTCGCCAAGGCGATCACGCTCTACCGCATCCCCTACGACGTCTCGCAGCTCATCGCCGCCAACATCAACGAGACCGGGCTGTTCATCGTCATCGTCTGCCTGGTGCTGCTGGTGATGGGCTTCTTCCTGGAGGCGCTGTCGATGCTGCTGATCATGGTGCCGGTGCTGCACCCGTCGCTCGGCGGGCTCGGCATCGACCCGATCTGGTTCGGCATCATGTTCGTGATCATGATCGAATGCGCGCTGATCACGCCGCCGGTGGGGCTGAACCTGTTCGTCATCCAGGCGGTGGCGAAATCGAAGCTGTCGGACGTGGCGCGCGGCGTGCTGCCGTTCATCGCCATGATGCTGTTCTCGATCGTCATCATCTACCTGATCCCCGACATCGCGCTCTACATCCCGTTCAAGCTGTAACGGCGACGGGTCCATGGCCGCGCCCGACCAGCCACGGCACGTGACGATCGTCGGCGCCGGCGCGGTCGGCGTCAGTTGCGCGGTCCGGCTGCAGGCCGACGGCCTCTGGCGCGGATTGAGCACCCCCTCCCCA
>JANQKO010000523.1 GCA_028281075.1 Alphaproteobacteria bacterium
GGCCGGGTGGGGGCGCGGGCCGGCTAGGCCATAAAAATGGGCCGCTCACCACATCGGGTAGATGTTTTCCGGTGGACGCCCCTGGATCGGACGCTGGCCTTCGTCGGCGAACCGGCGCGGCCGGCGGCCGAACACCGTCCTGATCTGGCGTTGCCAGTCCCGCACAAGCAGCTTCAGGATATCCATGTCGAACCTCTGCCCCAACGCGCCGTTCGCGCGGAACGATGTTGGCAGCGTTCGGTTGATCGAGCGTTAACCATCCGTCCGGCGCCGGCCGAGCACCGCGAAGAAGCCGGGGAAGTACCGGTCGGCGGCGAGACGCTGCTCGGCGATGCGCCGATAGGCCGGCTCCAGGTCGTAGAGATCCTCGACGCTGAAGAATGGCTCGAACCAGTTGATCGAGGTCGCGGTCAGCCGGACGCCGGACGCCTCTAGCACCGGCACGATCTCCGCCAGCGTGTGGTGCGTCTCGCAGGGATGCATGACCTGCTCGCGAAAGCGGAAGCGCAGGGTCGCCGCGTCGACCGGCTGGCGGTGAAGCCGCCGGAAGCGCTCGAACATCTGGGCCTCACTGGCGCCGTCCGCCCGCAGGCGGCGGAAATGGTCGAGAAACGCCTGCCGGCCGTGCGTGTGATAGAGGCCGATCAGCACATGCCCGCCCGGACGCACGAAGTCGCGGCAAAGGCGCCGGATGCCGGCATGGCAGTCATCCGTGTGATGCAGCACGCCGAGCGCGATCACCAGGTCGAACGGCGCGTCGACGACATGGTCGAACAGATCCGCCTCGACATAGTCGACCTCGACCTCCAGCGCCCTCGCCACCTGACGGGCGCGCTTCAGGGCCGTGGGCTCGAAGTCGATGCCGGTCACCCGGGCGCCATAGTTGACGGCGATGCTGTTGCTGAAGAAACCGTCGCCGCAGCCGACGTCCAGCACGCGGGTCGCCGGCGTCAGCAGGCGCGGCAGCACCGGAAACGCGGCGACCGCGTCCCGGGCTTCGATCGCGGCCACCGCCGCGTCGGTCGTGCAGCGGTGGTCGGCCGGCGCGGCCGCATAGAAGGTGCGCACCTCGTCGTGACCGACGCTTTCACTGGCAAGGCTCATGCGGGCAGCTCCCGGAGACCTGGAAAGGCTTGCCGGACAGCCGGCGGCGCGTCCCTGGTAACCCTTGGTTCACCACGTTGCGGTATCGGTGAGGCCGGCAGCCAACGCCGGCGAGCGTTGGCGAAAAGCTTTGAAATACGGTTAAGCCTGTATGAAGCAATCGATCCCAGCAGCATCCGGTCCCACGGCGGACCCATCGACCGACACCGGGCATCCGGCCGACGAGGTGGTGCCGGTCGACCGCGCCACAGCCCGTCGGCATCCGCTGTTCGGTCTGTCGGGCTGGACCGGCATCGCGGTGATCAGCCTGGCGCTGGCGCCGCTGCTCAGCCTGCTCAATGTCGGCGTCACCGAATTCTCGGCCGGTCCGGTGTTGCAGATCGGCCTGCGGGACTTCACCAACATGCCGGCGCCGCTGCAGGGCCTGCCGGCGGCCGACTTCGTCATTATCGGCTCCTGCCTGCTGCTTTCCGTCCTGCTGTTCCTCTCGTCGCCCCTGGTGCCGCTGCTGTTCGTCTGCTTCAGCGTCTTCGTGGTGCTGCCGTATGCCGGCGTGCTGCTCTATCTCGGCGTCATCGCGCAGGTGGCGACACCGCTGGAGCTGCTGGGCCAGGTCAACATCGCCACCGTCAACGTGCTCTGGCTGCCCTATATGCTGTTCTCCCGCCGCATCGACGTCACCTGCCGGCGGCGCCTGCGCCGGACCGATCCCTGGGCCGCGCCGCTTCTCGCCGGGGCCATGGACGGCGTGACCGATCCCCGGGCGCGGACCGTGCCTGTCCCGACAGCGGACGCGCCATCGGCCAGGCCGCCGGCGCAACCGGCCGACCTGCCGGGCGCGTTGATCGCCTCCACCCGGAACGCCCGCGAGATGGGCCGCGGCGGCAAGCTCTACGGCTGGTATGGCGACGGCCGGTTCGGCGGGCGGCCGCCCAGCATCGAGGAACGCCACCGCTTCGAGCAGGAGCTGACCCGATCGATCCACGAACTGGCCCTGTTCCAGCAGCAGGCGCCGGCGTCCCGACAGGCCAGGGCGGCGCCGGAACCACAGCGGCATCGGGCCGCGATGGGATGACCGTTCGCCGGAATATCGGCCCCGTTGGCGCCTGTTCAGGTCGGGCTCTAGAATACCGGCGCTGCCATGCTGATATCGGTGATCGTCCCGACCCTGAACGAAGCCGAGCGCCTGCCGGGCCTGCTCGCGAACCTGCAACGCCAGAGCGATAGCGCCGAGATCATCGTCGTCGACGGCGGCAGCACGGACGACACCATCGACATGGCGGCGCGGCACGGCGCCCGCGTTCTGACCGCGCCGACCGGACGCGGCCAGCAGCTTGCCACGGGCGCGGCGACCGCCCGGGGCGAGGTGCTGCTGTTCCTGCACGCCGACTGCCGGTTTCCGGACCGCGGCCTGACGGCGATCACCGCCGCCCTGGCGCCGCCGGATATCGTCGGCGGCAATTTCCGGCTGCTGTTCGACGGCGAAGACGGCTTCAGCCGCTGGCTCGACCGCTTCTACGCCTGGATCCGCCGGCGGGGATTCTATTACGGCGATTCCGGCGTCTTCGTCCGGCGGCGGGTCTACGACGCGCTGGGCGGCATCCGGCCGATCGCGCTGATGGAGGATTACGACTTCAACCGGCGCCTGGAGAAATCCGGCCGGACCTGCTGCATCGACGACCCGCCGCTGCTGACCTCGTCACGGCGTTTCGCCGGCCGGTCGCCGGTCGGGATCGTCGCCGGCTGGCTGGCGATCCACGCGCTGTTCCATCTTGGCGTGCCGCCGGCCCGGCTGGCCCGGATTTACGATTCCCGCCGCCTCAGCGAGCGGCGGCGTCGTTGAGCGACCAGTCGTATTCGTAGCCCACGATCCGGCCGCCCCGATCCAGTTGCCGCAGCAGCTCGGGCCGCGCGAACAGGCGCAGATGCGCCAGCACGCCCGCCGCGTCGCCGCCGAAATCCGCCGCGAACCAGGCGTAGATGCTCGAAACCACCAGGCCGCCATCCCGCACCGTGACGCCGCGTGGGTCGTTGACATAGTCCTCGGCCCCGGCGGCCAGCAGGGACTCGCTGTTCCCGGCCGTGAAGGCGCGCGGCCGCAGGTTGGGACAGCCGACGGCGGCGCAGTTCACGGCATAATGGATGCGCGGGTCGCGCCAGATCGGGCGCAGGACGCGGTGCTCGATATCGTCGAGGCTCAGCGCCTCGCCCTCGACCGTGACCAGCGGCCGGCCCCAGGGCCCGTCGGCGATGATGCCGGGCGAGATGTCGATATCCCGGATCGTCGCCACGGGATAGTGGGCCAGCACCACGCGCACCGTCGCCGCGTTGTAGAGATTCACCCAGTAGGCGAACTGCTCCGGCCGCCGGTAGCGGCTGATCGGCACGCCGGCGAGATCGGCGATGTAGGCCTCCAGCGCCCGGCGGTCGGCGGCGCCGACCTCGGCATAGGCGAAGCGGTTGACGCCATCGCCATCCCGGCGCAGGTAGGTCCGCAGCAGGCGGTCCCAGGCGCCGTGATCGATCACCGCCGTCGACCGGGGATCATGCGCCGCCCAGCGCTGCCAGAGATCGGGCGCCGGCGCGAAGGCCGATTCGACCGTGGTGCAGGCGGACAGCAGGACCGCGGCGATGCCGGCGGCGAACATGCGGGGGTCGGACAGGCGTGACATGATCCTGACTTAGTGTCGCCCCGCCGGCGACGCCAAGCCCGCCCACGCTTCCCTCAGGTCAAAAGCGCGCGATCGCCGCGTGAGCGGACCGGGATGTCAGACGGCGGTGCGGCAGCGTTCGACGATCGTCCGCATCACCACGTCGGGGTCGCGCCGCCACCAGTTCCGGGCCGAGAAGATCTCGACCTCGGCCAGGCCGTCATAGCCCGTCGCCTCGACCATGGCCCGGATGGCGGGAACATCGATCACGCCATCGCCCATCATGCCGCGGTCGAGCAGCAGATCGGTCGTCGGCACCAGCCAGTCGCAGACATGGAAGGCGAGGATCCGCGCCCCGGCGCGGTCGATCTCGCGGCCGAGGTCCGGGTCCCACCAGACGTGGTAGACGTCGACGGCGATGCCGAGCCCCGCGCCCAGCTCGTCACAGAGATCGTTCGCCTGGGCCATCGTGTTGACGCAGGCCCGGTCGGCCGCATACATCGGATGCAGCGGCTCGATCGCCAGCGGCACGCCGGCGGCGCGGGCATGCTCCAGCAGCGCGGCGATGCCGTCGCGCACCTGGGCGCGGGCGCCGGCGATGTCCTTCGAACCGGGCGGCAGGCCGCCGGCCACCAGCACCAGGCAACGGGCACCGATGGCCGCCGCCTCGTCCACCGCCCGGCGGTTCTCGTCCAGCGCCGCCTGG
>JANQKO010000680.1 GCA_028281075.1 Alphaproteobacteria bacterium
TCAACGCCGAGCGGCCGATCGGCGGCAAGCTCGACCGGCTGGACGTCGAGGCCGCGAAGGCGGCGATCGCGACGCATATCGCCGCGCCGCTGGGGCTCGACCCGATGGACGCGGCCGAGGCCATCATTCGCGTCGCCAACTCGCGCATGGCCGGCGCCATCCGCCTGGTCTCGGTCGAGCGCGGCCACGACCCGCGCCAGTTCGTGGCCATGCCGTTCGGCGGCGGCGGCTCGCTGCATACCGGCGCGCTGATCAAGGAGGTCGGTCTCGCCAAGGCGCTGGTGCCGCGGTTCCCGGGCGTCACCAGCGCGCTGGGCTGCGTCATCGCCGACATGCGGCACGACTTCGTGCATACGCTGAACACCGAGCTGGACGCGCTGGACCCGGCCCGGCTGGAGGCCGAGATGCGCGAGACGGCCGGGGCGGGCCTGGCGCTGCTGTCGGCGTCCGACGTCGCCTTCGCGGCGCGCGACTGCCTGTTCGAGCTCGACATGCTCTATGTCGGCCAGACCCACACCATCGCCGTGCCGGTGACGCTGGACCTCGACGACGCCGACGCGCGCATCGGCCGCGACGGCATCCGCGCCGCCTTCGAGGACAGCTACCGCCGCGCCTATGGCCGGCTGCTGGACGGCATCCCGATCCGGGTCATGAACCTGCGCACGACGGTGATTGGCCGTCGGCCGAAATTCGATCTGTCCATGCTGGCCGGGGCGGGCGCGGCGGACGCGCATCGCGGCACCCGCCGGATCTGGGCCGACGGCGCCTGGCACGAGGCCGACGTCTATGCCCGGCTGGACCTGCCGGTGGGCGCCGAGGTCTCGGGACCGGCGGTCCTGGAGCAGCCCGACACCACGATCTATATCGACCCGGACCTGGCCGGCAGCGTCGACCGCTTCGGCAACCTGGTGATCGCGCGCAAGGGAGACGGGGCATGACGGCGGCGGGCCTGACGCCGGCGACGACGGCCCTGGTCCTGGTCGACCTGCAGAACGACTTCATCCACGCCGACGGCGCCTATGCCCGCGGCGGCGCCACCTCGGCGGCCATCGCCGCGCTGCCGGCGCGGCTGGCGCCGGTGGCGGACGCGCTGCGCGCCGCCGGCGGCTGGATCGTCTCGACCCATTTCACCCTGGTGCCGGGCCGTGGCGGCGCGCCGCTGATCTCGGCCCACCTGAAGGAATTGCGGCCGTTCCTGGGGCGCGGCGACTTCGCGCCCGGCAGCTTCGGCCATGCGCTGCTGGACGAATTGCAGCCGGCCGACATCGCCATCGAGAAGGTGGCCTATTCTGCCTTCTACATGAGCCGCATGGACTTCGTGCTGCGCCGGGCCGGCATCGACACGCTGATCTTCGCCGGCATCGTCACCAACGGCGGCGTCGCCTCGACGCTGCGCGACGCGCATGTGCGGGATTACGGCACCATGCTGCTGAGCGACGGCTGCGCGGCCTTTTCCGCCGCGGCGCACGATTCGACCGTCGCCTCGCTCGGCACCGTCAGCCGCGTGCTGACCTGCGCCGAGGCGGCGGCGCTGATCGGGTCGACGGCGCCCGCCTGAGGCAGGACGCGGACCATGATGGCGGGGCAGGGCACGTGCCCGGTCGCCGATGGTCCGCCTGCGCACCGGCGGCGTGTTCGAGACCGTCAGGGCGGATGATATTGCGATCCTGCAACTGCTGGACGCAGCCTATGCGGCTGCCGGTGGCGGTTGACGGGCCGGCACGCGCGAGTTTCAGATATTCTTTCAGCGCTTAGGTGTAGTCCGCTGAAATTTCAGAAAATATTCAGGTCTGCCGACGATGCTCCAAGCTTTGGGGCGAGCAGAACCGGGAAATCGACGGATGTCGCTGGCGGCGCTGATGCTGGCTTCTGCCGTGCTGTGGTTCACGGCGGCGGGCCTCGCCTTCCGGCTGATGCGCCGGACGGGCTGGGGCGGTGCCTGGTCGCTGCTGATCGGCGCCATGGCGGCGCTGGGCGGCCAGAGTGGCCTTGCCGCGTCGGCCGTCATGATCGGGGATGGTGAAGCGGCGCTGGCGTCGGCGCTGCTGGCGTTCATAGCCGCCGGCCTGACGCTGGTCGGCATCATGCTGATGACCCGCAAGCTGGTCGGCCGTCATGGCGGCAACGCGCAGAAGTTCCGTGACCTGGTCGAAGGCTCGCTGCAGGGCGTGTTCGTGCTGAACGCGGAATGGCAGGTGCTGTTCGCCAACCAGGCCGCCGCCGAGATCTACGGCTTCGACACGGCGGACGAGATGCTGGCGATCGAGTCGCTGAAACCGATGGTCGCGCCGCACGAGGTGGCGCGCCTCGGCGCCTATCGCCGGATGCGCATGCGCGGGGAACGGGCGCCGGAAGTCTACGAATACGAGGGTCGGCGCCGGGACGGCACGCCGATCCATATCGAGAACAGGTCGCGCGTCGTGCTTTGGGACGACCAGCCGTCGGTGCTGTGCACGATCATCGATATCACCGAACGCAAGCAGGCGGAGATGGCCCTGAACGCCAGCCGCGAGCGCCTGCGCCAGATCGCCCGGCTCAGCACCGACTGGATCTGGGAGACCGACAGCCAGCACCGCTACACCTACATGTCGGCCCGTGTCACCGACGTGTCCGGCCTGACGCCCGAGGCCTTCCTCGGCCGCTCGCGGCTCGATGTCCTGAGCAAGGTGATGTATCCCGAGGAGGTGCGCGAGCATCTGGTCGACATGGCGCGGCACCGGCCGTTCCAGGACGTCGCCTATTGGGCCGAGCTGCCGGTCGGACAACGCTGCCTGAGCGTCAGCGGCCGGCCGCTGTTCGACGTCGACGGCGCCTTCATCGGCTACCGGGGCACGGGCCGCGACGTCACCTGCGAGCGGCGGGCGCAGATGGCGCTGGTCGCCGCCAAGGAGGAAGCGCAGGCCGCCAGCCAGGCGAAGAGCGATTTCCTGGCCCATATGAGTCACGAGTTCCGCACGCCGCTGAACGCCATCCTGGGCTTCTCGGACGTGATCCGCGGGCAGCTCTTCGGTCCGATCGGCGAAACCAAGTATCTCGAATACGGCAACGACATCTACGACAGCGGCGAGCACCTGCTGTCGATGATCAACGACATCCTGGACCTGTCGAAGATCGAGGCCGGACAGTGGGAACTGTTCGACGAGGAGATCGACGTCAGCGCGACGGTGGCCTCGGTGGTCCGGCTGGTCGGCGAGCGGGTCAAGCGCGGCGGCGTCGTGCTGACGGTCGCGGCGGCCGACGACCTGCCATGGCTGTGGGGCGACGAGCGGGCGCTGAAGCAGGTGCTGCTGAACCTGCTGTCGAATGCCGTGAAGTTCACCGACGCGGACGGCGGCGTGACCCTGTCAGCCGCGGTCGAGGCCGACGGCACCTATCTGTTCCGCGTCGCCGACCAGGGGATCGGCATCCCGGCCGACGAGATCGGCCGCGTGCTGGAGCCGTTCGAGCAGGCCTCGAACAGCCTGACCCGGCAGTCGGAAGGCACCGGCCTCGGCCTGCCGCTGGCCAAGTCCTTCGTCGAGCTGCAGGGCGGCACGCTGGAGATCGACAGCGAGGTCGGCGTCGGCACCACGGTCTCGGTGCGCTTTCCCGCCTGTCGGGTGCGGCCGGCGGACGGCGGCACGCCGGCGGTCGGGTCGGCGGCGTAGCGTTAAGCCGTTTCCGGCGACATCGGCGTCCGATCCTTCGATCCTTCGAGACGTGCTCTTTCGGGCGCTCCTCGGAGTCTGTGAAGAAATTACCTCCGATCCAAAAAGAAACCGTCATGCTGGCGTAGGCCAGCATCCAGCGGCATCGCAACCTGCTGAAAAACAACAAAAATGGATCCTGGCCTTTGCCAGGATGACAACCTGGGTGGCTTCAGTGCGATTCTTTCACACGCTCCTCAGAATGAGGTTTTTGTTTGATATCAACCTCCGACGTCACGCTGAGGAGGTCGCGTAGCGGCCGTCTCGACGCATGCGGGATCGGGTCATGCCCGCGCCGCGAACACAGCCCGCGCTAGCCGGCTTCCGACAGGTGCCGGACGACGGCCGCGGCGAAGTCGCGGGTGCCGAGCTTGCCGCCGAGGTCGGCGGTGCGGGTCCCGGGATCGGCGAGGGTGGCGTCGACGGCGGCATCGATGGCCGCGGCAGCCCGGCGGCAGGCGGCGTTGTCGTGGCGGTCGGCGAGCCAGTCCAGCAGCATGGCCGCCGACAGGATCAGCGAGCAGGGATTGGCCTGGTCCCGGCCGGCGATGTCGGGCGCCGAGCCGTGCTGCGTCTGTGCCGCGGCGAGGTCGGTCCCGGCATTGATGGCGCCGCCAAGACCGAGGCCACCCGACAGTTCCGAGGCCAGGTCGGACAGGATGTCGCCGTAGAAGTTAGTCGTGCAGACGACGTCGAAACGGGCGGGGTCGCGGACCAGCAGCGCCGCCATGGCGTCGACGATGATCTCTTCCAGCTCGACATCGGGGAAGTCGGCCGCCACCTTGCGCACCTCGCGCAGGAACAGGCCGTCGGTCAGGATCATGGCGTTCGCCTTGTGCACCGCCGTCACCTTGCGCCGCCGCTTTCGCGCCAGCGCGAACGCGGCCCGGGCGATGCGTTCGCAGGCCCGGGCGGTGATCTTGCGCAGCGACAGGGCGACGTCGTCGGTCGGCATGAACTCGCCGCTGCCGGCGACCATGTTGCGGTCGCTGTAGAAGCCCTCGGTGGCCTCGCGCATGATCACCAGGTCCATGTCGCCGCGCGCCGAGCCCAGGCCGGGCCGGGTGCGGGCCGGGCGCACGTTCGCGAACAGGTCCAGTCGCACGCGGAACGCGGCCGAGACGTTGACGCCGCCCTGGTCGCGCGGCGGATAGTCGAGGTGCGAGATCGGCCCCAGGATCACGCCGTCGGCGGCGCGCGCCGCGTCAAGCACCGCGTCGGGGCAGGTCGAGCCTGTCTTTTCAAGCGCCGCGAAGCCGATGTCGGCGAACTCGAACGCCAGCCCCAGGCCAAAGGCCGGGTCGGCGGCGCGCAGCACCGTCAGGGTCGCGTCGGTGATCTCGGGCCCGATGCCGTCGCCCGGCAGAATCAGTAGTTTCATCGCATGACCTCTTGTCGCAGGCTAACTCGGACGGCGTCGGCGAACCAGGGGGAGGCCGGACCGTTGGCTTGCCGACCCGACGCAACGACTTGCGGCCGGGCCTTCGGCCGGCGAGGATGTGCATCGGCGCGGCAACGACCGGGCCAGCGAGAGCGGGCGGGTGACGGAGAGGCGGGATGAGACTTGTTGGCGTTGATGTTGGCGGCACGTTCACGGACGTGGTGTTCACCGATACGGACGAGAACCGGACGCTGATCCACAAGGTGCCGACGACGCCGCACGATCCGTCGCAGGGCGTGCTGCGGGGGGTGGTCGAGCTCTGCCGGCGGCACGACATTCCGCGCGGCGACGTGGACCACCTGCTGCACGGCACCACCATCGCCACCAACGCCGTGCTGGAGCATGACGGCGCGACCACCGGCATGATCACGTCGGACGGCTATCGCGACATCGTGCATATCGGCCGGCATCAGCGGCCGCAGAACTATTCCATCCAGCAGGAGATCCCCTGGCAGGACCGCGTGCTGGTGCGGCGGCGCAACCGCATGACCGTGAAGGAGCGCCGCGTGCCGCCGACCGGCGAGGTGCTGGTGCCGCTGGACGAGGACGGCGTGCGCCAGGCGGCCCGGGCGCTGAAGGGCAAGGGCGTCGAGGCGGTCGCCGTCTGCTTCCTGTTCTCCTATATCGATCCGGCGCACGAGCAGCGGGCGGCCGAGATCGTCCGCGAGGAATTCCCCGAGGCCTTCGTCACCACGTCGGCCAGCGTCTCGCCGCAGTTCCGCGAGTTCGAGCGCTTCACCACGGCAACCATCAACGCCTATATCGGCCCCAAGGTCACGGGCTACGTGAACAAGCTGGCGCGCGACCTGACCGACGGCGGGGTCGGCGGCGACCTGCATGTCATGGGCTCGAACGGCGGCATGGCGACGGCGGAGATGGTGGCCGAGAAGCCGGTGATGACGCTGCTGTCGGGCCCGGCCGCCGGCGTGCTGGGCGGTGCCTGGACCGGCGCGCTCTGCGGCCGCGACAACCTGATCACCTTCGACGTCGGCGGCACCTCGGCCGATATCGGCATCATCCGCGACGGCCAGTTCGGCGAAGCGACGGCGCGGGACACCTGGATCGCCGGCTATCCATTGATGGTGCCGATGATCGACATCCACACCATCGGCGCCGGCGGCGGCTCGATCGCCCATGTCGACCATGGCGGCGCCTTCAAGGTCGGCCCGCGCTCGGCCGGCGCCGTGCCGGGCCCGGCCGCCTATGGCCGCGGCGTGCTGGGCGGTGCCT
>JANQKO010000693.1 GCA_028281075.1 Alphaproteobacteria bacterium
CCACCCAACGACAGTATCCTGAATTGGGTGGCCGGGTGGGGGCGCGGGCCGGCAAGGCCCCGAAAATGGGTGTTTTCGAACACCCCTCCGGTGGCCCGACGCGGCCCGCGAGGTTGATTCGGCCGCGGCCGATACCGTAAACAAGCGGGCCCCCGGCGTTGGCGCGGCTCCGGGCCGCGAAGCGTCGGTCACCCCATTCTTCCAACGATGACCGGGCGGCGGGCGTTGATCTCTTGAGGAGCCAGACATGGCCTACGAAAACATTCTCGTCGATACGCAGGGCGCGGTCGGCATCATCCGGCTGAACCGGCCGAAGGCGTTGAACGCCTTGAATTCGGCCCTGGTGGCCGACGTCGGCGCGGCGCTCGACGCGTTCGAGGCCGACGACGATATCGGCTGCATCGTGCTGACCGGCAACGAAAAGGCGTTCGCCGCCGGCGCCGACATCAAGGAGATGCAGCCCAAGGACTACATGGTCGTCTACAAGGAGGATTTCATCACCAGCGGCTGGGAGCGGGTGGCCCAGTGCCGCAAGCCGATCATCGCCGCGGTGGCCGGCTTCGCGCTGGGCGGCGGCTGCGAGGTGGCGATGATGTGCGACTTCATCATCGCCGCCGACAACGCCAAGTTCGGCCAGCCCGAGATCCAGCTCGGCACCATCCCCGGCGCCGGCGGCACGCAGCGCCTGACCCGCTTCGTCGGCAAGGCGAAGGCCATGGAGATGGTGCTGACGGGGCGGATGATGGACGCCGAGGAAGCCGAGCGCGCCGGCCTGGTCAGCCGGGTGGTGGCGCTCGACGACATGATGGACGACGCCGTGGCGACGGCGGCCAAGATCGCCAAGCTGTCGCAGCCGGTGGTGATGATGGCGAAGGAATCGGTGAACCGCGCCTATGAAACCACGCTGGCCGAAGGCGTGCGATTCGAGCGCCGGCTGTTCCACTCGACCTTCTCGATCGAGGACCGCAGCGAGGGCATGGCGGCGTTCGTGGAGAAACGCGAGCCGCAGTTCAAGCACCGCTAACCCGGCGGTCCCGAATCGCGGCGGGATTCCCCAGGGCAGGCATTGTTACGGATTGACCCGGCCGGCGCCATGCGTCTATATCGGCGCCGCACGGATCGACAGGCTTAAGGTCTCAGTATGGCAAACACGAAATCGGCGAAGAAGCGGCTGCGTCAGACCGATCGGCGCACGGCCGTCAATCGGGCGCGAACGAGCCGCGTCCGGACGTTCCTGCGGCGGGTCGAGGAGGCGATCGCCAGCGGCGACAGGGATGCGGCGACGGCGGCGTTCGAGGCGGTGCAGCCGGAACTGATGCGCGGCGCGCAGAACAGAATCATGCACCGCAACACGGCCTCGCGGAAGATCTCGCGGCTGGCGCGTCGCATCAACGCGATGTCGTAGCATTTTTGCAACAGTAGGGATAAAAAACGGCGTCGATCCTCGAACGTTCGAGCCCGGATTTTGATGGCAGGTCAGTGCGTTGTCGGGATTCGGGAAGTGTCGGAAGGGATCGATTTCCTAATATCCCTGAGTTCTCAATTTTGTCCTGTTGCATGCTGTTAGCCGTCGCATTACTGTAACTCCACTCCGCCGAGGCGGAGTGCCACAAATCAAACCAAAGTATCGGTGACAAACACCGGTTGTGGACCACATAATGGTCCGCAAGAGGGCGTGCTTTGTGCTTTGAAACTGGCAAAAGAGTATCGGTAACTATTAAGCCTCAGGCGGGCTTTATCAATGCGGTATTATGAACCTGGATCCGCCGACACCGATCCGGGCAAATAAAAAGGGGGCTCTAAATGGCTCTGCGGACTATTTGCGTGTCCAGCCATTCAAATCGGGAGAATATTCTAGGGGCGGCGCGGCGTGACCCGATCCATTGTCGGTACGCGCGTATAGGCCGGATCGGAATACACCATGTCTGTTGCTCAGCGTAGGCCGGTCGTCGCGATGGATCGGTCGTTCGAAGAGCAATGGGAACGTGTCCGTGCGCGGCTGCGCGCCGAGTATGGCGACGCCACGTTCAATAGCTGGCTCAAGCCGCTGGTGCTGCAAAACGGGCGCGATGGCTTCGTCACGCTGACCGCGCCGACCCGGTTCATGCGGGACTGGGTCAATTCGCACTATGGCGAGCGTTTGCGCGCCTTCTGGCATGGCGAGAACGACAAGGTCCGGGAGGTCGAGATCCTGGTCCGGCCACCGCAGCAGGCCGCGCGGCCGAAGCCGGTCGAGGCGGGGGTGGCGGCGGAACCGGCGCCGGCCACCGAGGCCGGCGCGACCGCCGGCGGCGGCCGGGATATCGGTTCGCCGCTGGACCCCCGGTTCCGATTCGACAGCTTCGTCGTCGGCCGTTCCAACGAGCTGGCCTACGCGGCGGCGCGGCGGGTCGCCGAATCGTCGACGGTGCGCTTCAATCCGCTGTTCCTCTACGGCGGGGTCGGTCTCGGCAAGACCCACCTCATGCACGCCATCGCCTGGCATATCGGCGAACGCGAGCCGGCGCGGCGGGTGGTCTATCTGTCGGCCGAGAAGTTCATGTATCAGTTCGTGCGGGCCCTGCGCGACAAGGAGTCGATGAGCTTCAAGCAGCAGTTCCGTTCCGCCGACGTGCTGATGATCGACGACGTCCAGTTCTTCAGCCGCAAGGATTCGACCCAGGAGGAGTTTTTCCACACCTTCAACGCCCTGATCGACCAGAACCGCCAGATCGTGATTTCGGCCGACCGCTCGCCGACCGACCTGGAAGACATCGAGGAACGCATCCGCTCCCGCCTGGGCTGGGGCCTGGTGGCCGATATCCACCACACCGACTACGAGCTGCGGCTCGGCATCCTGCAGGCCAAGGCGCGCGGCGCCGGGGCCCAGGACGTGCCGCCCAAGGTGCTGGAATTCCTGGCCCACCGGATCACCTCGAACGTTCGCGAGCTGGAGGGCGCGCTGAACCGGATCCTGGCCTACGCCAACCTGGTCGGCCGGCCGATCAGCCTGGAGATGACCCAGGAGGTGCTGCAGGACCTGCTGCGGGCCAATGACCGGCGGGTGACCATCGACGAGATCCAGAAGAAAGTGGCGGCACACTACAATATCCGCATCGCCGACATGCATTCGGCCCGCCGCGCCCGCAACGTCGCCCGGCCACGGCAGATCGCCATGTATCTGTCGAAGCAGCTCACGACGCGGTCGCTGCCCGAGATCGGCCGCAAGTTCGGCGGCCGCGACCACACCACGGTGATGCATGCGGTGCGCCGGATCGAGGAACTGCGGCAGACCGATTCGACGCTGGCCGAGGACATCGATCTGCTGCGGCGAATGCTGGAGGCCTGATCACTTTTTGGCGCGCCGGCCGGCCGGCCGGGCGCCCGGGTCGGGCGGAACGCGCGCGGCGCCGTGGCGATCCCGCGGGCGGGCCAGATGCGGTTCCTGAAATTTCATTGAAATCAAGTCGTTAGGACCTGTCGTCCAGTCCGCGAAGGCGCCGGGCGGCGGCCGTGGAACGGCACCGGACCGGCGTCGGCGGGAGGCCGCCGCCGGCCGGCCGCGGGGCACGGAATCGCGTGCGGAATCAATCGCTTTCTGCTATGTTTTGAACCCGTCCACAGGGCTGTTCGGATATCCGCTTTGACGCCCCGTTCGACGCCTCGGCCGGGCCCGATCCGGGGCGGTCCCGCGACCGTGTAGACGGCCCGCAATTCGCCAGACAATTGGCCGATACGGACACGAGAACATGCACCTGACCATCGAACGCAGCGCCCTTCTCCGGTCGCTCTCCCACATCCAAAGCGTGGTCGAGAAGCGCAACACCATCCCCATCCTGTCGAACGTGCAGCTGGTGGCCGAGGACGGCCGGCTCAGCCTGACGGCGACGGACCTGGACCTGGCGATCGTCGAGGCGGCGGCCTGCGACGTCGTGCAGTCCGGCGGCACGACGGCGCCGGCGCACACGCTCTACGACATCGTTAGGAAAATTCCCGACGGGTCCCAGGTGGAATTTTCCTACAGCTCGGAAGATAGTCGCCTGGCGCTGCGGGCCGGCCGCTCGGAGTTCGCCCTTTCGTGCCTGCCGCGCGAGGACTTCCCGGTCATGGCGGACGACGACCTGCCGCACCGGTTCACGGTCACGGCCAGCGACCTCAAGCGGCTGATCGAGAAGACCCGCTTCGCGATCTCGACCGAGGAGACCCGCTACTACCTGAACGGCATCTATCTGCACACGGCGGCGGGCGGCGACGGGGCCGTGCTGCGGGCGGTGGCGACCGACGGACATCGCCGGCGCCGGTATCTCGACCCGGGCCAGGCGATGTCCGTCGGGCGCCACCGCCCGCAGCACGGCCCCGTCGCCCCCCGCCGCCGTG
>JANQKO010000694.1 GCA_028281075.1 Alphaproteobacteria bacterium
ATGGCCGCGCTGTCGCTGACCGTTCCGGCCGCCTGCATCGCGGCAATGACGACGAAGATGCCGTCATAGGACTGGGCCGCGAAGCCGTGGCTTTCCTCGCCATAGGCGGCTTCGTAGAGTGCTGAGAACTCTTCGATGCGCGGGATCGGCGCGTTCGGCGGGAAGGCGTTGTACTGCGCCATGCCGTCCAGATACTCGGCGTTCAGCCGGTCCAGGAACCGGCTGGACCCCATCGCCAGCGTGCCGATCAGCTGGGCGTCCAGGCCCGCGTCGCGGATCTGGCGGATGGCGAGCGCGCCGGGCTCCTCATCCATCAACAGCATGATGGCCTCGGACCCCTCGTTACGGATGTTGGCGATGTGGCTGGAGAAATCGACCTCGCCGACATTGAAATAGCCGACATAGCCGAACTCGACATCGTCCGGCAGCAGTTCGCGCATGCCGTTCACGCCGCCACGGCCGGCATCGTTGTTCCAGGCGATGAAGGACAGGGGCGACCAGCCATTTTCCGCCACGAAGGCGGCCAGCGCCTCGTTGAGCTGGAAGTTGTTCGGGTTGACCCGGAACAGCCATTCATTGCCCTGCTCGGTCAGGTTCGGCGCGGTCGGCACGGTCAGCACCAGCGGCACGCCGAAATCGGCCGCGATCGGCGCCTCGGCGGCCGCCACGGGGCTGCACAGCTCGCCCAGAACCACCGGCACCTGGTCGACCGTGGCCAGCCGCTGCATGGCCGAGGCGCCCTCCGCCGCGTTGCACCTGGTATCGTAGACCTGCAGGTCCAGCATGTAGGTCTCGCCGTCGACCTCGAAACCGCCGGCCTCGTTGATCGCCTGGACCGCGAGGTCGAACCCGTTCATCTGGAACCGGCCGGGTGCCGCCAGCGGGCCGGTCTGCGCGGTGACGATGCCCAGGGTCACCGTTTCCTGTGCCATCGCCCCGGATACACTCAAGGCCGGCATGGCGGCCAGCGCCGCCAGCGCGGCAACAGCCGTCGCCCTCGTGGTGATTTGCTTCATTGTCGTCATGACCTCCCCTCCGTCATGGTTGTGGCGGCGCAAGGCCGCTAGGTTGCCGATGCCAGTCGATAAACCCGCTCGGCATTGTCGCGCAGCACGGCGCGCAAGGTCTCCTCGCGCAGGCCCAGAGCCGAGATCTCGCGCAGCGCGCGTTCGAAGGACAGGACCGGATAGTCGGTGCCGAACAGCACCTTCTTCCGGCCATAGCTGTTCAGATAATGGACGAAGCTTTGCGGCCAGTATTTCGGCGCGTGCGCGTCGGTGCCGATGAAGACGTTTTCGTGCTTCCAGGCCATGGCGATCATCTCGTCATGCCACGGAATGCCGATATGGATGCCGATGATCGCCAGTTCCGGAAAGTCGCAGGCGATGTCGTCCAGGGTGATCGGCCGGCCGACGCTGCGCAACGGCCGCTCCGGCGCGTAGACGAGCGACTGGCCGACCTGCATCTGGATCGGCACGTCCAGTTCGCAGCATTTGGCGTAGAATGGGTACCAGCGGGCGTGGTTGGGCGGCAGCTCGAACCAGTGCGGATAGGAATGGGCGCCGATGAAGCCGTATTCGCACACGGCCCGCTCCAAGCGGCGGACGCCCTCCATTCCCTCGGTCGGGTCGATGCCGACCAGCCCGCTGAACCGGTCCGGATAGGCGGCTACCGCCTCGGCGATCCATTCGTCCGGCATGTGCCAGGCCGCCGGCGTGCCCTCCTGCCCCAGCTTGCAGGCGACCAGGAAGGCCCGCTCCACGCCGGCCGCATCCATCTGGGCAATCATCTCTTCATGGGTGACCGAGGCGACCTCGGCGTCTTCGCGGCCGATCTTCTGGGTGTGAAAGCGTCGCGTCCAGGCCGGCCGGGCCGCCACGATCTCCGGCGTCAGCGGATTGACCACGATGTCGATCGGCCGAACCGGCAGGTCGCCAGCGCTCATGGGCGCGTCACCCCATCGTCGAGAAAGATCATGTCGTCCGCCTGTGCATCATCCTGTCGGACTTTAAGGCTGTCTGGTATATAGGACAATAGATCTGTCTGGTATTTAGGACAATTGAAGCGCGATGAGCCCAACCGACAGCCCACTTAACAGCGCACGCGACGGCCGCCCCCACGATGCCGAGACCGTCGGCGAGGCGTGGCTGCGCCTGTTGAAACGGCGCGGCGTCGATTGTCTGTACGCCAACGCCGGCACCGACTTCCCGTCGATCGTGGAGGGGCTGGCCCGGTCCGAGCAGCTCGGGCTGGATGCACCGCGCGCGGTGATCTGCCCGCACGAATACGCCGCCGTCTCGATGGCCCACGGCCACGCCGCCGTCACCGGGCGGCCCCAGGCGGTGATGGTGCATGTCACGGTCGGCACCGCCAACGCGCTGGGCGGCCTGATCAACGCCGAACGGGACGGCATCCCGCTGCTGATGTGCGCCGGACGGACCCCGGTGCACGAGGACGGCCCCAGCGGCGCCCGGTCCTTGAACATCCATTGGGCGCAGGAGATGTTCGACCAGGCCTCGATGGTCCGCGAAACCGTGCGCTGGGACTACGAGTTGCGCGCCCCGGCGCAGCTAGAGATCGCGACCGACCGGGCGCTTGCCATCGCCCAGTCCGCGCCGCGCGGCCCGGTCTATCTGACCCTGCCGCGCGAGGTGCTGGCCGATGTGCCGGCCACGCCAACCTTCGCCGACCAGCCCTTGCTGGAACCGGCCGGCACGATCGGCCCCGATCCGGCCGCGATCGCCCGGGCCGCCAGGCTGCTCGATCAGGCGGCCCGGCCGCTGATCGTCACCGCCCGCGCCGGCATCGACCCGTCGGTCCCGACCCGGCTGGCGCGGTTGGCAGAGCGGCTGGGCGCGCCGATCGTGGAGTACCGGCCGCGCCATTTGAACCTCGCCGGCGACCATCCGCTGCATGGCGGCTTCGAGGTCGGGCCGTGGCTGGCGGAGGCCGACTGCGTACTGGTGATCGACTGCGACGTGCCCTGGATCCCGAAATTGGACCCACGCGCGCCGGGCCAGGCGGTGATCCAGGCCGGGGAGGACCCGCTGCAACGACACTATCCGATCCGGGGATTTCCCTCCGACGTGACGCTGGCCGGCAGCGCCGGGCTGGTGATCGACGCGCTGCACGAAGCGGTCGCCGATGCACAAGCGCGTCGACAGGCGGCGATTTCCGATGCCGACCAGATCCGTACCCAGGCGCGCCTGGCGGCCGATGCCGACCCGGCGCGCCTGCCCGCCGCCACGGTCAGCGCCGCGATCGACCGGGCCCGGGCGCCCGATGCCTTGCTGGTC
>JANQKO010000697.1 GCA_028281075.1 Alphaproteobacteria bacterium
AGCGCGAGGCCTGGTTGCGGCGCCTGGCAGAGCGCCGCTCGCGCACGGCCATCGTCTCCGGCGGCCTGGAGCCGGTTGTCGACGGCGGGGCCGACGGGCATTCGGTGTTCGCCGGCGCGTTCCTGCGCGCGTTGCGGGAAAACGACGATATCCTCGACGGCAATTCGCTGTTCCGCCAGGTCAGCCGGCAGGTCGTGGTCAACGCCGACCAGACGCCGCAATATTCCGATATCCGCCGTGCCGACCACGAGGGCGGCGCCTTTCTGCTGGTGCCGAAGGCCAGGCCGGCCGTGCCGGCGGACACCGTGCCGCCGGCGGCGGCGCAACCCGATGCCGACCTCACCGTCGAGCTGGCGTTCTGGCAGTCGATCAAGGACAGCCGCGACCCGGCCGACTTCGCCGCCTATCTGCGGACCTATCCGCGGGGGCGGTTTGCCCAGCTCGCCGCCGCGCGCCGGGCCGGCCTGGACGCGGCCAGCGCGGCCGACGACGCGGCCTGGCGGACGGCCGCGGGTGTCGGCACGGCAACGGCCTACGAAAGCTACCTGCAACGCTATCCGAACGGCCGTCACGTGATCGAGGCGCAGGCACTGGCGGATAAGATCAGGCGTGAATCCGAACAACGCCTGGCCGCGCGCGCGGCCGAGGACGCATTTTGGAATCAGGTCAAGAACAGCCGCAGCCCGGCCGATTACCGCGCCTATCTCGACGCCTATCCGGCAGGCCGCTATGCGGCCCTGGCCAAGGCGCGGGCCGGTCAACCGCCGCCGGCCGGGGCGCGGTCGACGTCGGGCGGCGAAGAGGCAAAGGTCGCGCTTCTGGCGCCGCGGCCCCCGGCGGTCGACCTGCGCCGCTATGACGGCCGCTGGAACGCGTCGTTCGCCTGCAAGGTGCCGACCCAATTGGGCAACGCCATATCGGTTTTCTTCGACCTTGAGTTGATCGCCCGGAACGGCGCCATAAGCCTCAGGATCGTCCGTGAAGGCGAATTCACGGCGACGCCGGAGCGATTGGTCGAGGGCAAGGTCGCCGAGGACGGCGCGATCGACTTGCGGTTCTCCGAGCACAGTGAAGACTTCCGCCTGACCACCAGCCTGGCGGGCGACGCCGCCAGGATCAAGGGCCGCATGAACAAGTGCCGCTTCGACTTCAAACGCCGTGACCAGAGCTAGAGCGTTTTCCGCTCACGCGGAATCTGCACCGGGCCGCTCCCCCACCCGGCCACCCATAGGATACTGACGTTGGGTGGCCGGGTGGGGGGGCGGGGCGGTGCCGTACGAACAAAAAATGCTCTAGTTGCGGATCGTCGTCGACGGCGGGGATTTTTCACCACGGAGACACGGAGAACCAAGTTGTTTTTCGGCGCTTCGCGCCAACGAACTTCTCCGTGTCTCCCGTGTCTCTGTGGTGATCCTGTTTGTTCGTTTCGGGCAGACCGGCCGCCCGTCAGTTCAGCAGCGCGGCGGCATCGCGGTAGAGGGTGCGGCCGGGCACGTCGGCGAAGCCGACATCGGTGATTTCCGGCAACAGTATCGACAAGAGGTCGGCGCGGCCGAGGCGACGGGCCGAATCGACCAGAAGCTGCACGAAGATGTCGCGCTGGGCATGGCTGCCGCCCATGTGCCAGAGCTGGCGGCGGGCCGGCAGCAGGGCCGCCAGAACGGCGTCGTGGTCGTCGCGGCGGTGGGCGATGGCGGGGGCCGACGCCGGGATCGCGGCCGCGCGCAGGGCGATGCCCAGCGGGCCGGGGTCGGTGGCCGCCGCGTCCCGCATGGACGCGACCAGGTCATTGGCCTTGTCGAAGCGGCCGTTGGCGGCGAGGATCATGGCCGCGTGCGCATTGGTGAACGGGCTGGCCGGATCACCGATGCGAGCCTCGGCGACGCTGTCGAGCGCGCGCCAGCGGTCGCCGACATCGACGCCGCGCAGCTCCAGCCGCAGCAGCATGGCGGCGGCGTTCTGGATGTCGATATAGGCGTCGGGCACGGCCTGGACCAGTGGTGAATCGGGATTGCGGATGTCGCTGTCGTAGAGCGCCAGCACCCGGTCGTGGTCGCCGCGTTCCAGCAGGAACAGGGCCAGGTGCCACCAGAGGTGATGCACGATCTGGTTCTTGCCGGCCCAGTTGCCGGACAGGCCTTCGAGCCACCGGATGCCGTCGTCGATGCGGCCCCGCATGATCAGGACATGGGCGACCGCGTGCGCGCCCCAGGCATCGGTCGGGTCGATCTCGACCCCGCCGCGGCCGAACCGCTCGGCGTCGGCGTAGTTCAGTGCCTCCTCGTTGCCGAAGGCGCGCACCGACAGGAACAGCGAATAGTCCGGCATGGTTTCGGACCAGGCCGGCGCCGCGCGCTCGGCGACGTCGCGCATCCAGCCGGCCTCGCCGATCCAGAACAGCTCCTGCTGCACCAGGCGATGGGCCAGGATGTCGGTCGGGTGGTCCAGCAGGATCGCCTCGTAGGTCGCGGCGGCGTCGGTCAGCCGGTCCGCCGCCATATGGCCGAGCGCCGTGACATAGCCGCGCTCGCGCGGGCTGGCGTCGGCCATGCCGGCCCGGGCCCTGGCCAGCGATTCCTCGATCATCGGGCGGAAGCGGCGGTTGCGGCCGCCGGCCATGGCCAGGCCCTTCAGCGCGTGCGCCATGACGCAGTCACCGTCGGCCGCCAGCGCGGCGTCGAGATGCGCCATCAGATCGGCGTCCCAGTGATTGAAGCTGTGCACCGCGCGTTGCAGATGCGCCGCCGCCTCGGCCGAGCCGGTCGTCAGTGCGAAGCCGCGTTCGTCAATCTGCATGCCCATGCTCCTGCGATTACGACGCGACGATAGGGCGTGCCGTCGCCAAGCGTCAATCGACGGCCGCGCGCGATCCCGCTAGGATGGCGTACGGAGGGTGCCGCCCATGCTCGAAACCGTCATGGTGCCGTTGGACGAGATCTACGTCCCGATCAAGCGCCGCCGAACGCTGGATGCGTCGAAGGTCGACGCGCTGGCCATGAGCATCCTGGAGGAGGGGCAGCAGACGCCGATCCAGGTGCGTCGCGACAAGGACCGCTATGTGCTGGTCGAAGGCCTGCACCGGCTGGAGGCCGTGCGGGCGTTGGGCGAGGAGACCATTCCCGCCCTCGTGGTCCGCGCCCAGCTTCACTAGGCCAGCAGTCCGCCCGCTGGTTTTCTGCGCCGGGGGGATTGCCCATGTTATAAGGGTGTAAAGCGACAACGAAAGGACCGACATGCCCCGCAAGCCGAATTATCGATTCGAGCGGCTCGAGCGCGAGAAGGCCAAGGCGGCGAAGAAAGCGGCGCGCGAGGCGGCGAAGAAGGAGCGGGCGGATGCCCGCAAGGCCGAGGCCGCGCAGGCCGAGGAGGCGCCGCCGCCGCGCGAGGACTAGCCGCGCGGTTTGTGTCTGGCGGACGCTGCGTGGGATAACCACAGAGGCACCGAGGCACGGAGAATAAACGTTGTTTTTCGGCGCTTCGCGCCAATCAGCCTTTTTGTTTCTCTGTGCCTCCGTGCCCCTGTGGTCAAATCCGGGCCGGATACACTTCCACAGCTTTTGACGCCTACATGCCGAGTCGCTGCATGAAGCTGAGGTCGTGCGAGACCCCGTCGGCGCTGGCCGCCGGCGCCGCCTTCGGCAGTTCGTGGATGTGCACGTCCTCGGCCGAATGCCGCTTCAGGATCTCGACGGCGCGGGCCTCGTGATCGGCGTCCTCGGTGTTGACCCACAGCAGGATGCCGCCGCGGTCGAGATGGGCGCGCAGATAGTCGGCGTGGCGGCGGTCGATCAGGCGGTTGAGCCCGAGGCCGATCAGGCCGCCGGCCAGCACGCCCGCCGTCACCGCCACCAGGGCCGCGGCCATGCCGCCGCCCGACGCGACGACCCCGCCGACCGCGATCATGGCGCCGACATAGGCCAGCGCGCCGGGGATCACGCCCTTGGCGATGGTTCGGGAATCCGTGCCCATATAGGCGCGCCGCGCGGTCTGCGGATCGTCCTCGAGCTCGGCGACGCGGGCATAGTCGTGGCCCAGGCCGCGGGCGACGGCGTCGTGGCCGGCGAGGATGCTCAAGGCCGCGCGGTCGAAATTGTTGAGCATGAGGTCGTCGGCGGCCGCCCGCAGCGTTTCCTCGTCGTGGAACACGCCGACGGCTTCGCGAATGGTGTCGTTGGGCATCGTGGTACGCCTCCGTGACGGGTTGCTGTCGAAACGCGGCACCGACACTGATGCGCCCCTTGGGCGCGCGTACGTACGCCGATCAGCCTAGCACGAACACCCATGCCCGCCGTTCACGGGCGTGTGACCGCCAAATGCCTGAGAATTGGCGTCAGTAGCCGCGACCGAGATCCACGACGTTCTGCATGGGCTCGCCGGCGAGGTGCCGGCGGAGGTTGGCGGCGACGGCCTTGGCGCAGCTTCGGGGCACGAGCTCGCCGGCGACGTGCGGCGTGATCATGACCTTCGGATGCCGCCAGTAGGGGTGGCCCCCGGGCAGCGGCTCGTCGTTGAAGACGTCCAGGAAGGCGCCGCCGAGATGGCCGCCGTCGAGGGCGGCCAGCAGGTCGTCGTCGACGACATGGCCGCCGCGGCCGATATTGACGACGATGGCGCCGGCCGGCAGTTGCGCCAGCGTTTCCTTGCCGATGATGCCGTGCGTGGCCTCGGTCAGCGGCAATACGCAGACGAGATATCGCGTTTGCCGCAGCATCTCGCCCAGGCCGTCGGGGCCGTGGTGGCAGGTGACGCCGTCGAGCCGTTTCGGCGTCCGGCTCCAGCCGTGTACGTCGAAGCCCAGCGCCCGGAAGGCGGCGGCGCAGTCGGCGCCGATGGCGCCGATGCCGAGGATGCCGACGACCGTCTCGGGCGTGTAGAGCGGCCAGCGCCGATCCCAGACCTCGTTCGCCTGGTCGATGCGATAATCGCCCATGTCGCGGTGGTAGTGCAGCACGGCGTAGACCGCGTATTCCGTCATCATCGCCCGGAGGTAGGGATCGGCCATGCGGACGATGGGCAGGTCGGCCGGGCGTTCGGCGTCGGCCAGGATGTGGTCGATGCCGGCGGCGAGCGAGAAGATCGCCTTCAGGTTCGGCAAGCCGGCAAGCATGCCGGTCGGCGGTTTCCAGACCAGCGCGTAGTCGACCTCGGCCGGATCGCCGGTCTCGGGCGAGACCCGGATCTCGACATCGGGCAGGTTTTCCCGCAAGGCCCCGACCCAGAGTTCGACCGGATCGTCGGGCGAATGGAACAGTAGAACGGTCATGGCGGGGTTATAGCAGGTCGCGGGCGCCGCCGCGCGGGATTGTCGGCGTCAGGTCGCGACGGCGCCGGTTTCGACGGCTTCCAGGTCGAAGGCCGCGGCCATCAGCGCGCGGGTATAGTCGCTGCGGGGCGCGTCGAAGATCTGGTCGGCGTCGCCCTGCTCGACGACCTGGCCGGCGCGCATGACGATGACCTCGTCGGCCAGCGCGCGGACCACCTTGAGGTCGTGGCTGATGAACATGTAGGCCAGCCCGTGCGCCTGCTGCAGGTCGCGCAGCAGGTCGACGATCTGGGCCTGCACCGACATGTCGAGCGCCGAGGTCGGCTCGTCCAGCACGACGAAGCGGGGCTTCAGCACCATGGCGCGGGCGATGGCGACGCGCTGGCGCTGGCCGCCGGAGAACTCGTGCGGATAGCGGTCCATGGTCGTGGGATCGAGGCCGACCTCGGTGAGCGCGGCGGCGATCATTTCCCGGCGCGCCTCGTAACTGCTGCCGAGGCCGTGCACCAGCATGCCCTCCTCGACGATCTGGGCGATCGACATGCGCGGGCTGAGGCTGGAAAACGGGTCCTGGAAGACGATCTGCATCTCGCGGCGCAGCGGCCGGAGCTGTTTCGACTTCCAGCCCTGAATGACGTCGTTGTCGAAGCGGATCGGGCCGTCACTGGAAATCAGCCGCAGCAGGGCGAGGCCGAGCGTGGTCTTGCCCGAGCCGCTCTCGCCGACGACGCCGAGGGTATGGCCCTGGCGCACCTCGATGGTCACGTCGTCGACGGCGCGGATATGGTCGATGGTGCGGCGCAGCACGCCGGCCTTGATCGGGAACCAGACCTTCAGGTTGTCGGCCGCCATCACGGCCGGCGCGTCGGCCGCGGCCTGGACCGGCTTGCCCTTGGGCTCGGCCGCCAGCAGGTGCCGGGTATAGGCGTGCTGCGGGTCGTCGAAGATCCCGGCCGTGGCGCCCTGCTCGACGATCCGGCCGTCGGTCATGATGCAGACTCGGTCCGTTACCTTGCGCACGATGGCGAGGTCGTGGGTGATCAGCAGCATGGCCATGCCGAGCCGCCGCTGCAGCTCGGCCAGCAGCTTCAGGATCTGCGCCTGGATGGTGACGTCGAGGGCCGTCGTCGGTTCGTCGGCGATCAGCAGGTCGGGCTCGTTGGCGAGCGCCATGGCGATCATCACCCGCTGGCGCTGGCCGCCGGAGAGCTGGTGCGGATAGGAATCGAGCCGTTTCTCCGGTTCGCGGATGCCGACGAGATGCAGGAGCTCGAGCACGCGGCGCCGTGCGCCGTCGCCGGTCATGCCCTTGTGCAGCAGCAGCACCTCGTTGATCTGCTTCTCCACCGTATGCAGCGGGTTCAGCGAGGTCATCGGCTCCTGGAAGATCACCGAGATCTCGTTGCCGCGCACCCGGCGCAGCACCGTCTCGTCGGCGCCGACCAGTTCCGCGTCGCGGAACAGGATCGAGCCCGAGGGATGGCTCGCGGTCGGGTAGGGCAGGAGCTGCATCACCGAGAGCGCCGTCACCGACTTGCCCGAGCCGCTTTCGCCGACCAGCGCCAGGGTCTCGCCGGCGGCGATCTCGAAGGAGACGCGGTCGACGACGGTGTTGCCGCTGAACGCCACCGAGAGGTCGCGGACCCGGGGCAGTGGCCCGCTCATTCGGCGGCCTCCTTGGCGGTCGCCGGCGCCGCCCGGGTGCGCTCGGCCGTGATCGGCGTGGTGGCGGCGATGCCCTTGCGCGGGTCGAAGGCGTCGCGCACGCCCTCGAAGATGAAGATCAGCAGCGTCAGCATCACCGAGATGACGACGAAGGCGGTGATGCCGAGCCAGGGCGCCTGCAGGTTCGACTTGCCCTGCTGCAGCATCTCGCCGAGCGACGGCGAGCCGGGCGGCAGGCCGAAGCCGAGGAAGTCGAGCGCGGTGAGCGTGGTGATCGAGCCCGACAGGATGAACGGCATGAAGGTGATCGAGGCGACCATGGCGTTCGGCAGCACGTGCTTGAACATGATCATGCCGTTGGAGACGCCGAGCGCCCGGGCGGCGCGGACATAGTCGAAGTTGCGCGCGCGCAGGAACTCGGCCCGGACCACGCCGACGAGCGACATCCAGCTGAACAGCAGCATCAGGCCCAGGAGCCACCAGAAGTTCGGCTCGACGAAGCTCGCCAGGATGATCAGCAGGTAGAGCGTCGGCAGGCCGGACCAGATCTCCATGAAACGCTGGAACAGGAGGTCGGTCCAGCCGCCGAAATAGCCCTGCACGGCGCCGGCGGCGACGCCGATGACGGTGCTGAAGATGGTCAGCACCAGGCCGAACAGCACCGAGATGCGGAAGCCGTAGATCAGCCGGGCGAAGACGTCGCGGGCCTGGTCGTCGGTGCCGAGCAGGTTCTCGGTCGACGGCGGCGCCGGGGCCGGCACCGGCAGGTCGTAGTTGATGGTGCGGTAGCTGTAGCGGACCGGCGGCCAGAGGATCCAGCCCTGTTCCTCGATCAGCTCGATGACGAAGGGATCGCGGTATTCGGTCTCGGTCTCGAAATCGCCCCCGAAGGCGGTCTCGGGATAGGCGACGAAGACCGGGAAATAGGACGCGCCGGCGAAGCTGACATAGAGCGGCTTGTCGTTGGCGATGAACTCGGCGAACAGGCTGAGGCCGAACAGGCCGAGGAACAGCCACAGCGACCAGAAGCCCCGGCGGTTGGCGCGGAAGTTCTGCCAGCGCCGCTGCGTCAGCGGCGTGACGCGGATGCCGAGGAAGGTGGGGTGGCCGGACATGGGTCAGGCTGCCGTCGTGGCAGGCGGCAGATTCAGATAGCCCTCACCCCAACCCTCTCCCGCCAGCGGGAGAGGGGGCCGCCACCGCTGCGGTCCGATGATCCCCTCTCCCGCTGGCGGGAGAGGGAGGGGCCCGCGCGCTGTGAGGCGCGTGGGAGGGTGAGGGCTGATGCAGAACGCAGTTTCCACCACCGCCCCCTAAACCTCCCGACTCTCGAAATCGATGCGGGGGTCGATGACGACATACATCAGGTCGCCGATCAGGTTCATGATCAGGCCCAGGAGCGTGAACACGTAGAGCGTGCCGAGCACGACGGGATAGTCGCGGTTCAGCGCCGCCTCGAAGCCGAGCAGGCCCAGACCGTCCAGCGAGAAGATCACCTCGATTAGCAGCGAGCCGGTGAACAGGATCGAGATGAAGGCGCCGGGGAAACCGGCGATGACGATTAGCATGGCGTTGCGGAAGACGTGGCCGTAGAGCACCTGCCGCTCGGCCAGGCCCTTGGCGCGGGCCGTGACCACATACTGCTTGTTGATCTCGTCCAGGAACGAGTTCTTGGTCAGCATGGTCAGCGTCGCGAAGCCGCCGATGGCCATGGAGATGATCGGCAGCGTGATGTGCCAGAAATAGTCGGCGATGCGGGCCGGCCAGCTCAGGTCCTCCCAGTTCTCCGACGTCAGGCCGCGCAGGGGGAAGACGTCCCAGAAGCTGCCGCCGGCGAACAGCACGATCAGCAGCACCGCGAACAGGAAGCTGGGAATGGCGTAGCCGACGATGATCACGGTCGAGGTCCAGACGTCGAACCGGGTGCCGTCGCGCACGGCCTTGGCGATGCCGAGCGGAATTGAGATCAGGTAGGTCAGCAGCGTCGTCCAGAGGCCGAGCGAGACCGAGACCGGCAGCTTGTCGATGACGAGGTCGACGACGTCCTGGTCGCGGAAGAAGCTCTCGCCGAAGTCGAACCGCAGGTAGTTGCCCATCATCTGCGTGAAGCGTTCCCAGGCCGGCTTGTCGAGCCCGAACTGGCGTTCGAGATCGGCGATCAGCTCGGGATCGAGGCCCTGGGCGCCGCGATACTTGCTGGTGATGGCAGCCGATCCGCCGCCGGCCTCGCCGCCCTGGACCTGGCCGGTGCCGACGTCGCCGCCCGAGCCGCCGCTGACGCGCGCGGTGGCGTCGACCGCGGTGCCGGTGAGTTGGGCGATGATCTGCTCGACCGGTCCGCCCGGCACGAACTGCAGCACCAGGAAATTCACCAGCATGATGCCGAACAGCGTCGGGATCATCAGCAGCAGGCGGCGGATGACGTAGGCAAGCATCAGCGGCGGACGGCCTTGTCCGGATCGACCCACCAGGTGTCGAAGAAGCCGAGGTTGAAGGTGCTGAGATCGTAGTCCGGCTTGGTTTCGGGGAAGCCGAACATGTCCCAATAGGCCACGTGATGGGCCGCCTTGTACCATTGCGGCACCAGGTAGTGGCCCCACATCACGACCCGGTCGAGGGCGCGGGTGGCGGCGATCAGGGCATCGCGGTCCTTGGCGGCGATCACCTTCTCGATCAGCGCGTCGACCACCGGGTCCTTGATGCCGGTGAAGTTCTGGCTGCCCTGGACGTTGGCCGCGGCCGAGCCCCAGAGGTTGCGCAGGCTGACGCCGGGCGTCAGGCTGCCGCCGAAGCGCATGGTGATGGCGTCGTAGTCGAAGGTCTGCAGGCGGTTCTGGTACTGCGCCGGCTCGACCAGGCGGAAGCTGGCGGTGACGCCGAGGCGTTCGAGATTGCGCACGTACGGCAGCACGACGCGCTCGAAGGCGCGGCCGTAGGACAGGAACTCGATATTCATGCCCTCGCCGGCCGCGTTGGCGAGACGGCCGTCGCGCACGGTCCAGCCGGCCTGGGCCAGCAGATCGGTCGCCGTGCGCAGGTGGCGGCGGATGCGGCCCGAGCCGTCGGTGGTGGGCGGCTGGTAGGCGGCCTCGAAGATTTCCGCCGGCAGCCGGTCGCGGAACGGCGCCAGCAGGGCCAGCTCGGCCGGCGTCGGCGGCCCGTCGGCCGACAGCTCGGTATTCTCGAAGATGCTGGACGTGCGGTCGTAGAGGCCATGGAACAGGTTCTTGTTCGACCATTCGAAGTCGAAGGCGTAGGCCAGCGCCCGGCGCACGCGCGGGTCGGCGAACTTGGCCCGGCGGGAATTGAGGAAAAAGGCCTGCGTGCCGGACGGGCTCCGGTCGGGCAGCACCGCGCGCTTGATGCGGCCGTCGCGTACCGGCGGCACGTCGTATTTCGTCGCCCAGCTCTTCGAGGTGAATTCCTCGCGGAAGTCGATCTTGC
>JANQKO010000002.1 GCA_028281075.1 Alphaproteobacteria bacterium
CCCGAACCGCCTCTCTCTAACCATCCTCCACCGGGCAGCCGCCCGCCGCCAGCACGCCCTCGTCGGCCGCCGGCGCCGCCGCGACGTCGGTCGCGGGCAGCGCCGCCGTCCCGTCATCGGCGATGCCCAGGGCTTGCGGGTCCAGCCGCCCGAGCGAGAACAGCACCTGAAAGACCGAGATCCGATTGTCGAATTCGGCGTTGACGAAATTGATGCAGGCGTTCAGCAGCTCGTTCTCGGCATCCAGGACGTTGATCGCCGTTTCCTTGCCGGAATCCCGGAGGCTTTTCCTGGAATCAAAGACTTCCCCGGCGATATTGACGGCATTTCTCAACAATTCACGCCGCTCGCGGGTGCTGTCATAGGCATGCCAGGACAGTTCGAGCTGCTCGACCGCCTTGCGCTCGACAAAGCGCGCGTTGCCGCGCGCCGCCGAATAGCGCTTCGCCGCCTGGGCCACGCCGGACTGCGTGGCGAAGCCCGAGAACAGGTCCCAGTTGAACTGGACGATCACCGAATAATTGCGCTCGATCCCCCGGGTGCCGTCGAAATCCTTTTCCCAGTTCTGCGCGCCGATCAGGTCGACGCGCGGAAAGTACCCCGATCGCGCCGCGCCGCGCTGGGCGTCGGCGAGGTCGACCTCGAACCCGCTGGCCCGTATGGCCGGGTTCTCCTCCTGGATCATGGCGACGGCGCCGCCGAGGTCCGGCGGCAGCAGGTGCCGCGGGCTTTCCGGCGGCGTCAGGTCGGCGACGTCGGGGGCCTGGCCGAAGGTCTGCGCATAGCGGCTGACCGCGTCGCGCAGGCCGGTCTCGAACGCCACCCGCCGCTCTTTCGCCAGTTGCAGGCGCGACTTCGCCAGCAGCACGTCGACGGCAATGCCCGATCCGCGCTGCACCCGCTCGTCCTCCAGCTCGAGCTGAATCCGGATCGTGCGCTCGTTGCCGCGCGCCAGCCTGACCAGCTCGGACTGGCGCAGGACGTTGAGATAGGCCGTCGCGCCTTCGAGTATGACCGACTGGGTCGTGCTGCGCAGCGTCTGTTCCGCGATCCGGGTCGAGAACTCGGCCTGCCGCCGGCCCTCGGTCGAGGCCAGGCCGTCGAACAGGTTCTGCGTGACGGTCAGCGACTGGGTATAGCGGCTGGTGCTGAAATCACCCCGCCCCGACCGCCGTGTCGCCGGACTGTCGGTATTCTCGTAGCCGCCGTCGCCGGACAGCGCGACCTCGGGCAGGAACGACGCGTCGGCGACGTTCTCGCCCTCGCGCGCGGCGCCGACCTCGTCGCGCGCCCGGCTGATCTGCGGATTGTCGCGCAGCAGCAACAGCAATTGGTCCTGCAGCGTGACCGCGCCGGCGGGCGCCGCCGCCAGCACCGCCCAGGCCCAGGCCCAGGCCGACGCCAGCACGGCGCCGCGGCCCGGACGGCCGGCGCGAAGGCGCGCGTCCGGCCCGTTCCCACCCCAGGAAACTCGATCACCGCCAGAGGTCATCTGGTCTCTCGTTCATGGTCGACGAGATCGGAACGCGGCCGAACAGACCGGTATACGCATGCCCGCTCCGAGAATTACCCATTCACGCCGCGGAGTCCCAATTTTTTTTGACACCGGGATGTCATGGGACGGATCGGCCGACGGGTCTGTGACCGACTTCACATTCCGCCTTGGCGGGTTCCTTGCGCCGCCGTCAGCCCACGACCACGGCGCTGCCGCCGCGGCGGAGGTCGCCGGCGCCATCGAAGGTCCCGCCCGCCGGATCGAACGCCGCGGCATGCACGCCGCCGAAGAAGAAATTGCGATCGGGCCAGTGCTTCTCGTCGGGGAAGCGGCCGGCCAGCGCGGCCAGCGCCGCCGCGTCCTGGCCCGCCTCCACGTTCAGCAGCCCGCGCTCGTAGTGGATGCGCGGCGCCGCGATGGCGTCGGCCAGCGGCAGCCCGCGGCGCAGCAGGTTGACGATGACCTGCAGCACGGCACTGCGGATGCGGTTCGAGCCGCCACTGCCCAGCGCCACCCGCCGGCCATGCCGATCGGCGATCAGGGTCGGCGCCATCATCGAGGAGATGCGGCTGTCGGGTTTCCAGTTGAAGAAGCCCCGCGGGTTGATGTCCTCCTCGCCCAGCATGTTGTTCAGCATCACATCCGTGCCCGGCAGCAGATGCCCGCAGCCCTCGCCGTTCGACACCGACAGCGCCGCGGCGTTGCCGTCCGCGTCGACCACGCTGATATGCGTGGTGCCGCCCACCTTGAGCGCCCGCCCCGCCATCTCGGCCCGGTAGGTCGCGAGAAAGGCATCGGACAGCAGATGTTCGGCCCTGGCGGTCGTGCAGTCCTCGGCCAGGCCGACATCGCGCCGGGCCTGGTTGGTCAGCGCCATCACCCGTGCCAGCTCGACCAGGCGGGCGGCGCCATGGCAGGCCCTTTCGGCGCTCAGCAACGCCAAGGCGAACGCGATCAGCGGGCCGCCCGACGACGGCGCCGGGTTGGTCAGCACCCGCGCGCCGGCGAAGTCTCGGGCCAGCGGCCGGCGGCGGACGACCCTGAACCGCGCCAGGTCGTCGGCCGACAGGCTGCCGCCGTCCCGCATCAGCCGGACGATCGCCCGCGCGACCGGGCCGGCATAGAAGACATCCGGCCCCTCGCGCGCCAGCGCCTCCAGCAGGTCGGCCAGCCCCGGCAGGCGCAGCACCGTGCCGGCCGGCATCACCTCGTCGTCGGCACGGGGGTTCTGATAGACCGACCGCGCCGAGCGCGAGGTCAGGAAGATCGGCGCCACGGCCCGCAGGATCTCGGCCTGCAGCGGCGCCAGCGGCACGCCGGTCCGGGCCAGGTGCGTGGCCGGGGCCATGACCGCCGCCATCGGCAGGCGGCCGAGGTCGGCGTGCGCGGCGAACAGGCCGGCGACCACGCCGGGCGTGGCGACGGTGCCCAGGCCGGTGTGGAATTCCTGCGTCGTGGTGCCGAAGTCGACATCCACGGCGCGGAAGTCGAGCGCGTCGGCATCCGGCGCGGTGACCGGCGTCTGGCAGAAGAAGTCGTAAACCCGGCTGTCGCCGTCCGACGTCAGCGCCAGCAGGAAGCCGCCGCCGCCCAGCGAGCACAGCACCGGCTCGGTGACGCAGGCCGCCGCCAGCGCCGCCAGCGCGGCGTCGAAGGCGTTGCCGCCGTCGCGCAGCACCTCGGCCGCCGCCGCGGCCGTGTCGGGATGCCCGGCGGCGATGGCGCCCTTCGCCGCCGTCATGCCGTCACCCGCGCCGCCGATCCGGCCAAGCGCGTCTTGACCACGTCCCGTCCCATCCAGCCTGACCTGTCCGCTTCCAGGCCCGATAATGACAGGCGAACCGGGTCGGGCGAAAGGCGTTCGATCCGCATATCGGGAACGGCCGCGCCGGCGCGGCTACCGGTCGCGCGCGGCCAGGAAGCGCAGGGCGGCGCTGGCGGCGCCGTAGCCGTTGTCGATATTGACCGCGACGACGCCCGGCGCGCAGCTCGTCAGCGCCGCGTGCAGCGCCGTCTCGCCGCCGCGCGCGACGCCGTAGCCGGTCGAGGTCGGCACCGCGATCACCAGGCCCGGCACCAGGCCGGCGACGACGCTGAACAGCGCGCCCTCCATGCCGGCCACCGCGATCACGCAGGCATGCCGCCGCAGGTCTTCCTCGCGCGCCAGCAGCCGCCACAGGCCGGCGACGCCGACGTCGCTGATCTCGGTCACGGCGCGACCATAGAAGCCCAGCGTGCGGACCGCCTCGCGCGCCACCGGCAGGTCCGACGTGCCGGCGGTCACCACCGCCACCGCCGCCGGGCCGGCCGGCGGATCGGCCTCGCCGACGATGCCGGTGCGCGACAGCGGGTCGTAGTCCATCGGCGCGTCGAGTTGCCTGGCCACCTCGTCGGCGAGCCGTGTCAGCAGCAGCCGTTTCTCGTTCCCCATCGCGGTGGCGATGATGGCGTCGATCTGGGCCGGCGTCTTGCCCGCGCAGAGCACGGCCTCGGCCAGGCCGATACGGGCCTGGCGCTGGAAGTCGAAGACGTGGTCGTCGCTCACCGCAGGAACGCGCTGCCCATGCGGTAGGCCGTGAAACCGACCGCCGCGCCATAGCCGCCGCGGACGCTCGCCGCGGCGACATCGTCTTTCAGGTCCGGCCGCTCGGCCAGGCGCGCGAGCGCGTCGGGATCGAGCTCGACGACGATGCCCGCGTCGCGCACCCGGCAGCGCACGGTTCTGGGCGACAGGCCGTCCGTCAGCAGCCGCTCGACACGGTGCACGAAGGCGAGGCTGTCGGCGTCGATGGCGATGCCGGTCTCGATCCGGCTCGACAGGCACGGCGCGGCTGGCAGGTCGGCGATATCGTCAAGCCCGAGGCCGGCGGCGACGCGGCGCACCGTCGCCTTGTCGATCCCGGCCTCGACGAAGGGATGCCGGACGCCGTGACGTTCCGCCGCCACCAGACCCGGCCGGAAGTCGCCGAGGTCATCGAGGTTGGTGCCCGACGCGATCGGCACGTCGGTCAGGCCGGCGATGGTGCCGTAGAGGTTCCGCTTGCAATGGAAACAGCGGTTCACCGGGTTGGCCCGGTAGTCGGGATCGTCGTATTCGCCGGCGTCGACCACCCGCAGCCGCCAGCCCTCGCGGCCGGCATAGGCCCGTACCCGCTCGGTCGCTTCCGGCGGCACCGCCGGCGAGACCGCGTGGAACATGGTGGCGTCGGCCACGCGGCGGTGCGTCACGGTGGCCAGCGTCATGCTGTCGACGCCGCCGCTGACGGCGACGGCGATGCGCCCGAAGCCGTCCAGCACGTCGTGGAGATCGCCGAGCCTAGTTTCCGTCACCGTCATCGTCCTCCCCCAACGCCGCCGCTTCCGCCGACCGTCGCCGCGCCTGCCGCTCCGACAGCGGCAGGCCGGCGAGATCGTCGAGCTCGGCCTTCGCCGTCGTCACGCCGCCCGGCCGCCGCGCCCGCTTGACGCCGACGCCGTCGACGCGCGTTTGGTCGCGCGCCAGCTCGGCCCGGGCCGCGATGCTCCATCGAAGACCTATGGTCGCGGTCTCGGCGAAACAAGCGTCGATCACCGCGTTCAGCGCCGGCGGACGGCACAACACCTGGATTCGCGCGACGGCGCGGCCCTTCTTGCCGATGGCCGGGGCCTGCAGCACGTCCAGCACCCCGGACCGCGCGCGCAGGTTGTCGAGTCCGGCCGCCAGGTCCTCCGGCGTCTGATCGTCGACCTCGAAGGCGAGCACCGCGACCTCGCCGTCGCGGCGCGCGGCGGCCTGTTCCTCGAAGGCGAGCAGCCGCAGAATGTTGCTCATGCCCGGCAGCGTCCGGGTGCCG